>JAOPYP010000590.1 GCA_025964635.1 Actinomycetes bacterium
CCCAGAACCGGCCGACCGCGGAGTCATCCCGGGCATTCATCGCAATCTGAACGAGCCGCAGCGGCATGCTGCCAACCCTATGCTCAGCTGGCTGAATGTAATGAACCGGCCGGAGGGGGCCGTGCACCACTCCCGTGGACGCCAACCGCTGACGAACCTCATCGCGGCATTATGCAGATGCGGGCGTTGCGGGGCTCAGCCGATGCGTTCGGCCAGCGAGACGATGATCCCTTCCGGCCCCCGGACGTAGGCCATCCGCCAGGCGCCCTCGTACTCGCCGATGCCACCGACCAGTCCATAGCCCTCGGTAGCTGCCCAATCGACAGCCGCCTGCAGGTCGCTGACCTCGAAGGCCACGTTGCGCAATCCCAGCTCGTTGGCCATGGCGGCCGGTGAGCCCGGCACGGAGTCGGGTCGCACGAAGCTCGAGAGCTCCAGGCGGGTGCCATCGCCGGGCGGCTTCAGCATGACGATCTCGGTGCGGGAGCCCGGAATGCCGCAGACCGTGTCCAGGAACTCGCCCTCGACGAACGTCCTGCCCTCGACCTCCAGGCCCAGCGCCACGAAAAAGGCGGTCACGACGTCGAGATCTGCGACCGTGAGGCCGACGTGGTCGAAGCGTCGTACATGTGACACAGGCCCGTCCTCCCGTCGTCGTACCGGCCGTGCATCCGCCACGGCAGGCGTTCTCAGTACCTCTCGTTGCGGGACCTCCGCAAGCGGACACTATCAGCGGCAAATTCGGTCGCTAAGCTCCGCGACTACGCAATCTCACCAGGTGATCAGTACCCAGTCGCCGGGCAGGTCGTCTCGACGCAGGGCCAGCAGGGCCGCATCCCGTGCGGCCATGACGTTCTGTCCATCGAAGGGGCTCCAGGCGTACTCGTAGAAAGACCCATCGTCGTTGTACCTGCGTAGGTCGAGTCCCAGCACTAGGCGGCCATTCTCGGCCAACGTCTCGATGACCTCAGGTGCGTGGTTGACAGGCCATGACACCTCGCCGTTGGCATCGACACGCGCTGATGCCTGAATGCGTGATTGGAGCACGCCTAGGTCATCTGCTGGCACGACCCAAAGGCTAAGGCTCAGCGATGCCTTCGACGAGCGAGATGGCGTTTACGGGATCTCAGCATGATGGTGCGCGATCAGCGGCATTGTGCGCGCGTTCCTCGCAGAGCGCGGCGATGCATAAATATTCCAGCTGGCCAACCGGTCCCCGACCGAAGCTGGGCTGACACGAGCGCCGACGAGGCGAGGCCTTCCGCTTGATATCCGCACGCCGAGCCGCCGATACGCGCGGCTTTCGAGTGCGTCTGTGCCTGTCAGCTGAGCCGCGCAGAACGGAGTGATCTGCAACTGGCTGCGGGCGGATCAGGGCATGGCGCGGAGTTCATCCGGGGCGCGAGCCGCATTTGAGAAGGGTGGCGGTGCGCCCGTAGCGTCTTTGTTTCCTGCCGGCGCGGCAGCTCGTCAGGCGGGTTAGCCGACGGGCTCGCACTTCTGCCTGCGCGCAAACTTGGTCCGGGCCGAACTGGCGGAGGGGCCGACCTTCCTCACACCCCGATGCCCGGCCTGCCCGCCGACAGGCCGGTGTAGCCGGCCCCGATCCCCGGTCAGGCGGCTGGCCGGCCGATGCTTGCCGGTCAGGCGCGCAGGCCGGTGACCGTTTCGGCGGCGGCAGCGAAGGCAGGATCGCCGGTTGCCGCGTGCCCGCGCTGGCAGGCCTCGACGAGCTTCACCTGGTGCGGGTCCAGGCTGCGCACGGCCGCCACGGTGAGGTCACTGCCTGGCGGGCGGGCCGGGTGAGGTTGGGTGGCCGGTTGGGTGGCCGCGTACAGCGCGGCGTGCTCGGCGTGCACCTGGGCCAGCGCGGCGGCGCCGTCGGTGGCCGCGATGTGGGCGGCGAGGATTTCGACGGCCATCGCGCCGGTGACGCCGTGCAGGTGGACGATGTCGGGCCGGGCCAGGTAGCGGCGTGCGCCGTCGGCAGCGGCCCGCACGACCGCCATCCGGACGTCACCGGCGGGGGGCAGCGGGCCGGCGGGCTGGCCTTCGCGGTAGCGGGCCGCCCAGTAGCCGAGCGCCCGGGCCAGCTCGCCGCGCCGCGGCGGTGTGTCGGCCGCGTCAATGGCCCGCACCGCGTGGGCGGTCCGGATGGCGCCGTGGAACAGCGCGGTGCGCAGCGCGGGCATCAGCCGCGGCACCCAGGTGGCGACCACAGCCGGCCAGCCGTCGTCGTCGATAGCCTGGGTGAAGTAGCCGATCCACTCGCCGAGCCGCTGGTAGTCGCCGAGAGCTTGCCGCCACTCGAACCCGGCCGGCACCACCGGGTCGACCGATGCCCCGCCCGCCCGGGCGAACCGGCGCGCCCAGCTGTCGATGTCGCCGGTGCACTCGAGCATGGCCAGCGCCTCGCAGGCCATGGCTCCGTGGTTGACGAAGCCGTTAGGCAGCTCGAAGCTGGCAGCCGCCATACGCTCGAACGCCTCGTCCAGAGCTGGCGCAGTGTCACTCACGTCGTCCTCCTCGCCGCCGCGGCCCATCAACCTCTGCCGCCATCGGTTCCCGCCACCGATGCCCACTCTGGTACCTCAAGTCCCCTTGAGGTCAAGGGGCTACCGCCGTCGCCGTGCTGTACGGCCTGGCTTCCTGAGTGGCCCGCGGCGTAAGGCTGCCGCCGGGTAGCCCGTTGTGGTACCTAGAGGTGTGGTGGTGCATCCGCGTGAGGTGCGCGGCCCGAGATGATGCGATGAGATGGATCAGACACAAGGCCGCCACCACCGTGGCGGCAGCGGTTGTGCTAGCTGGCGTCCTCACCGTGCTGCTCGCGGCCTGCGGGCACGCGTCGGCACCGTCGCACGCGCCCCAGCTCCGGTCACCGTTCACTGGCGAGCCGGTGCCCTCGCTGAACCGGGTGCTCGCGGTGAAGGTCGACAACATCGTGAACGCCAGGCCGCAGACCGGGCTCACCCACGCGGACATCGTCTTTGTGCTCCCGGTCGAAGGTGGGCTGAGCCGATTCCTGGCGATCTTCTCGTCCGACTACCCGCGCGTCATCGGCCCGGTGCGCAGCGCGCGGGAGGACGACCTGGAGCTGCTATGCCAGTTCGGCCGACCTGCCTTCGCCTACTCGGGCGCGACGGCCACGCTGCTCCCGTACATCCACCGGACCGCCAGGATCGTGGACCTCTACGACGGCATCGCCAGCGGGTACTTCCGGGACAACAGCCGCATCGCTCCCTACAACCTGTACGCCCACACACGACAACTGCTGCGGCAAGCTCACCGCGCGAGCATGGCCCATGACATCGGGTTCCGCTTCGGCCCGCCGCCACCGGGCGGCAAGGCCACCCAGTCGGCGTCGGTGTCCTACCCGGCGGCCTCGTTCCGCTTCACCTGGTCGGCGGAGAAAGGCCGCTGGCTGGTGTCGATGGACGGCAGGCCGGCGGTGACCACCGACGCCGGGCGACTGTCGCCCGCCACCGTGGTGATCCAGCACACCACGGTCCGCACCTCCCGGTTCCTGGAATACGGCAAGCCTCCCCCGTACGCGGAAAGCGTCGGGTCAGGCACGGCCCTGGTCTTGCGCGACGGTAAGGCCTGGACCACGCACTGGTCCCGGCCGAACGCCAACGGCGGCACCACCTTCACTACCGCGTCCGGGCAGCGGATGACTTTCGCCCCCGGCCAGGTCTGGGTCGTCCTCGCCTACCGATAGGGGCGAGCCGACCGGCGCCTGATTCTCCCATGCCCTGCGTAACATGCCGCTGACCTGGGCGTTGTAACCGCAGACCGTTGCGCCTCGCCCGCCGCGCCATCCGCGCGTAAGCCACGGCCTGAGATCCCCCGCCAGCCTGATCTGGCATGGGCTCGTGTTCAGCGCAGTGGATCGTCCAGATCCCCTCGGCCCCAGAACCCCACTGCCCCATGGCCACGCCGAACCAGCAGGTATGCGCGGCAGATGATGGTCCAGTTGATCGTGCTGTTCACAATTCATGCTCGGCGATATGCGTGTGTTCCTGGCCTATCTACAGGGCGGTTGCGCTTACCGCCCGGACTCACCGGACTCGCGACGAGGCTCCGGCACGGCGCGAGCCGCGGGAGGCACGCCGCCCATCCAGCCATCGACGGCGGCCAGGACCTGGCATCGGCAGCGTCAAAACCCTGACTGGGTCACCGGACGGCTGACACACGGCCAAGTCCCCCGTGCCGCACCGCGCCTGGTTCCTCACGTGGCTCAGCAATACGCCGGCAGGCGGGCAGGGCTGCGCCACGGCGCAACCTGCGCCTGAGCGGCGCAGCGCACCAGGGCGCCCGGCGCCGGACGGACACCATCCGCGCGACGCGTCCGAGCTCGCGCGCCGAGCCTGCCGTCAGCGAACGCGCGACCCCGGCCAGCGGACACCGCTCCTGGGAGTGGACCAGACCGCCGGGACGGCCAGCGCGGCTGGACTACTTGCAAATGCGGCAACAGTCACTGGCAGGAACGGCCCTCCAGGAGGGCCGGGTGGTGACCAGGTGCAAGAGTCACGGGGACCGATGACTGGGCGATTTGCGGGTGACAGGGCTGGCCAGCGTCGGTTCAGGGTCTGGAATCCGGTGTCGTGCCAGCAGCGTCAGTCGGGGGAATATGCCCGATCCGAACACACATACGGCGGCCCACCCGGCCGCCGTTGCTGTGCTTTCCTGCTGTACTCGCTGTGCGATCCGTTCGGATTTTGCTTCTGACTTGTGGAGCTAAGCGGGCTCGAACCGCTGACCGCTTGCATGCCATCTGGCGGCAGCACGTCCACGCACGTCCGTCCCCGCTGGTCACCATCCCTGCGAGTACCTGCCAGTCCCCTGGGATCCGTGTGCGTTGCGGTACTTCTCTGCTGTACTCGGAGCTAGCCCATGGCCGTCCTAGGTCGTTGCGCTACCTGACCGCTCTGAACTACCCAAAGGCTCGCTGTCCTCCTTGGTCGCGCGCGGCGAGATGGGCCGCGGTCACCGGGCTACGGGGTCCCAGCCGCGCAGGTGCGTGACGGACTGGCGGTACTCCCACTCGATGGCGTCTTTGAGCAGGTGGGCCATCCGCCCGCCACTGGTGAAGCCGGCGATGTCGGCGACCCCGCGGCGGGGCCCGACCGAGACGACGAACCCCTTGTCATGGAAAGTGAACGCCTCCAGCGGCCGGTCTTCCAGCTCCGCGTCCAGGTTGCGGGCCACCGTCTCGCCCTCCTCCAGTGCCACCTGCGCCAGCGGCGGCAGCACGTGCCCGGTGCGCGGATCGGTCACCGAAGCGAGGTCGCCGGCGACGTAGATCTCCGGGTGGTCCAGCACGCGGAGGTACCGGTCGACCTTGACGCGGCCGTTGTGGCCGGTCGGCAACGCTGAATCGGCCACGAGCCCGGGTGCTTTCACCCCACCCGCCCAGACGAACACGCCGCCCTCCACCAGCTGGCCGTCCTTGAGCCGGAAGCCCTCCTTGGTCGCGGCGGCGATCGCCGCGTTGGTGCGGACCTGGACCCCCAGGTCAGAAAGGATTCTGGTGGCCTTGCCGATCAGCTGCGGTGAGGAACCGGCCAGGATGGTGGGGCCTGCCTCGACAAGCAGCACGGCGGGCCGGTCGGGCGCCAGGCCGTGGCGACTGGCTACTTTTGGCAGCATCTCGGCCAGCTCCCCAGCCAGCTCGACCCCGGTGGCGCCCCCGCCGCCGACCACCACGGTCGCCAGGCGGCGCTGCCGTTCCGGCTCGTCGGCAGCCGCGGCAGCCGAGACCGCTTGGCTGGCCGCCTCCCACGCCCGCTCGGCGTCGCTGGCCGAGTACAGCGACAACGTGCGCTGGGCCAGGCCGGGGATGGCGAAGTCGTTGGGCCGGCTGCCGAGCGCCACCACCAGCCGCGCATAGCCGATCGGCCCAGCCTCAGTGAGCAGCCGGCGATCGGCCAGATCGAAACCATTGATCTCGGTCTGCACGAACCGGACCCGCTCGGCCAGCATGTCCTTGAGCGGGATGCGCACCGCGTCAGCGGCGCGGGTGCCGCCCGCCACCCGGGGCAGCTCGGTGATCACCTGGTGGTAGTCGTGCCGGTCGACCAGGGTCAGCTCCACCGCGGGGTGGTTGCTCAGCTTGGCCGACAGGCGCAAGGCGACGTGCAACCCGGCATAGCCCGCGCCGGCCAACACGATCTGACCGCTGCTTCTGGCGGTCGATGCATGCACGGCGTTCTCCATAGGTTTTGTTCCCCATTCCTGCGGAGGTGGGTGCTTGCTAGTCATACATCCCTGCGTGGACTCAGGGCTACGTCCGGGATGGCTCACGGTGCGAGCGTCCCTCCCGCTGAGGGGCGCTCGCATCTGTCGAAGTCCCCCGCGCGGGTCCCGGTCGGAACTCGCCGTCGCCGTCGATGCCTCAGCCGGTGCGCCGTCCGGGTTACGCCAGCACCAGTCGGTGCCGGAGCTGCCGACGGGAGCTGACGCCGAGCTTGGAGAACACCTTGTGCAGGTGGTACTCCGCGGTTCGGGGGCTGATGAACAGCCGGGCGCCGATCTCAGGGTTCGTGTGGCCCTCGGCAGCCAGCCGTGCGACCTGCGCCTCCTGCACGGTAAGGGCGTCGCGCGTGTCCACGGTGCGCTTGCGCACTGTCTCGCCTGTCGCCTGGAGCTCGCGGCGGGCCCGTTCGGCGAATGCCGCGGCCCCGAACCGGCAGAACATGTCGTGGGCGTCCCGAAGGTGCTCGCGCGCTTCCACTCGCCGCTGCTCGCGGCTGGGCCTGGCCGTGGCCTGGCTTATCCTGACTGGTGGTCGATCCCGGGGTCTGGCTGCGGCAGCTCGGTGTGCTCGGTGACGAGCGTGGTGACGAACTGGGTGATGACGCCGAGCTGGATGTGCTCCTCGGCGCGCAGCTCACCCGGCCCGGGCGGGCTGTAGGGATCGGGTGTGCCGGGCTTGATCGGGGGCTCGACGGCGAGGGTCTGCAGGAACGCGCCGGCGGCGGCCGCCATTGGATGCAGCACCCAGGCGTGCGGGAAGTCGATCTCGTGCTCCTCCCGCGGGTCCCACTCCAGGTTGTGGATGTGCGGGATGCTGTAGGGCAGCCACGTGGATGCGAACGCGTCCTGCTGGAACAAATGCCCCTTCCATTGCCGCCACTTCACGGCCTGCAGCCGGTTGCCCTGCATGCACAAGATCGTGTCCCGGCCGGACTCCTCTGCGTCGCCGAGCAGGAAGCCGCGCAAGTCCATCCCGTCGATCATCCGGTCACCGGGCACCTCCGCCCCCGCCGCCAGCAGCAGCGTGGTGAACCAGTCCACGGCGTGCACCAGCTCGTTGCTGACCTTCCCGGCCGGTACCTTCCCCGGCCAGCGGACGATGCACGGCACCCGGTTCGAGCCCTCCAGCGAGGTGAGGTACCCGCCGCGCCACGGCCCGGAGAATCCGTTCCACTGGCCGCCGAGCGGATCAGGGTCGGTGGCGGGCATCCGGTAGTTCGTGTCGGCGCCGTTATCGGAGGTCCACACGACGATCGTGTCGTCGGCGACCCCGAGGCGCTCCAGCGTGTCGAGGATCTGGCCGGTGAAATTGTCCAGCTGGGTCAGCAGATCCGCCCAGTTCCCCCGCTTGGTCTTCGCCGCGTACTCAGGATCGGGGATCGGCGGGATGTGCACCTGGGTGTAGGGCAGGTAAATGTAGAACGGCTTTCCGTCCTGGGTGGCCCGGGTCATGAAGTCGGCCGCCCAGTTGGTGATCTTGCGGTCGAACCCGGCCCGCCACCCGGCGTCGTAGGTCGCGATGACCTCAGGTTCCTCCCCCTTCTTCCGCGAGAAGATCGGCTCGGGCCCGAGCGGGATCTGTGCCTGCCCGGCATAGGGAGCGGAGGTGACCGGGCCGTCCGGGAAGTACGACTGCATCGTCCACAGGACCTCATCGGCCGTCCGCGGGCTCCACACCGCCTCATCGAACCCGAAGTCCACCGGGCTGCGCTGCCCGGGGTCGCTGCCCAGGTGCCACTTGCCCCACATCCCGGTCGCGTACCCAGCATCCGACAGCGCCTGGGCGGCCGTCACCTCCCAGCGGGTCAGCCCGTCCGCGCCGCCCATGATCGATACTGTCTGGGTACCTGAGCGGATTGGATGCCGCCCGGTCAAGAGCGCCGACCGGCTTGGCGTGCACTGCGCCTCAACGTTGAAATTCAGCAACTGCAGCCCGTCGGCGGCCAGCTGGTCGATCCGCGGCGTCGGCGCGCCGCGCAGCACCCCGCCCCCGTAGCAGCCCACCTCGCCCCACGCCAGGTTGTCCCAGTAGAAGAACACGATATTCGGCTGCTTGCTGGTCACGAGGTGACCCTCCAGTCTGGGCGTGGGAACCGGGCCAGCCGGTCGTGCCTGGCGCTCTGGCATCGGGGCAGCGCCCTCGTGAAGCCGGCCCGCGCGACGAGCCCAGCATCGCCGCGATGATCACCGACATGATCACGGTCTTCGGAAGGGGTTCACAGTCGAGCGCCTCGGGAGAGGCGCTCGCGGGCCAGGCCGCGACAGCTAGCAGGACGACGATCACGATCAGATGGACACCAGGCACGGCGAGCAGCGCTGAGCACACGCCAACGATCTCGCCCCCGGCGCCCCGGCCGCCTCACCCGCCAAGGGTGAGGCAGGACTAGAAGGTAGGCCGCGGGCCCGGCTCATCGCCGTGGCTGTGGCCGGCATCCGGTCATCCGGCGGCCCGGCCGCCTAGTAGAGCGGCACAAGGTCCGGGGGTTCTCATCATCCTCTGGGACGACGGAACGTACGTAGGGTGGACAGCGGATCCAGGCGCTTCGAGATGGCTACATCCAGATGTGTGCCGACGCCGAAGGAGAAAGTAGCGCTAAGCAGTCGGGTGAAGGGACACCTCTGGATCTCGGCCGACAGCCGCAGCTGCTCCTAGATCCGCTCGCCCGGCACCGGCCAATGTTAATGCTGGATCCCCGGACAGTCGGCTGCCCTTACATCCCTGCCGTGGATGATCCACGCCAAGGCCGCCCGTGCACCTGATGAGTTAACGCTGCTCCTTAGCCAGCCGGTCTGTCGGTGCCGGGGACGGTGGCCTGCTCATTCCATGACCACGGTCACGGCTTTGGTCTCCGTGTAGGAGAGCAGTTCGTCGACCGACTCCTCGCGCCCGACGCCGGAGGCTTTGACGCCGCCGAAAGGCAGTCCCCAGTAGTGGCGGGAGCTGCCGTTGATCCAGACGTAGCCGGCCTGCAACTCGGCCGCGACACGGTGCGCTCGAGTCACGTCGTTGGTGAAGACCCCAGCGGTCAGGCCGTAGTCGCTACGATTGGCGATCGCAACCGCTTCCGCCTCGTCGCGGAAGGTCAGCACCGACAGCACCGGCCCGAAGATCTCCTCGACGGCGGCGGGATTGTCCGGGCCCATGCCGGCCAGGACGGTGGGCGCGACGTACCACCCGTCTGGGCCGACGGTGTCCGGCCGCCCACCACCGGCGAGAGCCTGCCCGCCCGCCGCGGTCGCGGCCATGATGGCGCTGATCGACTTGTCGTACTGGTTGCGGGAGATCACTGGGCCCATCTGCGTGCCCTCCTCCAGTGGGTGCCCGACGCGGATCGCGCGGACCCGCTCCACCACCGCATCGAGCACCTCGTCGGCGACCGACTCGTGCAGCAGCAGGCGGCTGGTCGAACCGCAGGACTGCCCGGCGGTCGCGGTGTAGTTCATCCCGAACACTGCACTGTTGATGGCTTTGTCGAGGTTCGCGTCGGGCAGCACGATCAGGGCGTTCTTGCCGCCGAGTTCGAGGCTGATGTACTTCACGCCGTGCTCGGCGGCCTGGCGCTGGATGAGGCGGCCGGTGTCCGGAGCACCGATGAAACCGATGCGCCGGATCAGCGGGTGGGCCACCAGCGCGGCGCCGCTCGCCGCCCCCCGTCCGCTGATCACTGCGCACAGGTCGGGGCCGAACACCTCCGCGGCCAGCTCGGCCATGCGCAGCCCGGACAGCGGCGCCTGGTCAGGTGTCTTGAGTGCGACGGCGTTGCCGGCGACCAACGGCGCCGCGATCTTGCCGGCTGCGAAGAAGAGCGGGTGGTTGAACGGGATGATCCGCCCGACCACGCCGTAGGGCTCCTGCAGGCTGTAGTGCAGGTTGCCCGACAGCGGAAAGGTGTGGCCGCCGAGCTGCAGCGCATGGTCGGCCATGATGTCGAGCAGGGTGGCCGCGGCGCCGACATCGGCCCGCATGACCGGCAGCGGGAAGCCGGCGTCGATTGCGTCGATGGTGGCCAGTTCCTGCTCGTGGGTCCGCAACAATGCGGCAAACTCGCGGACCTTGGCCGCGCGCGCCCGTGCCGGAAGTTTCGCCCACGCTCGTTGGGCTTCCGCGGCGGCCCGGACGATCCGGTCGACATCGGCCGGCGAGCAGTCCGGCGCGTCGGTCAGCCGGCGTCCTGTCGTCGGATCCTCGATGTCGTAACGGGCCTGCGTCGGCATCGGCCGACCGCCGAGCTGCACTTCCCACGGACGGTCGATGGCGGTTCTAGCGTCCTCGAGCAAGGTCATGCGGGAAATCCTTCGGGGATAAGGGATTCAGCGGTGCAGCATGCCACCACTGACCGATAGCACCTGGCCGGTGATGAAGCGGCTGTCGGTGCCGAGCAGAAAGGCGACCACGCCGACCATGTCCTCGGGCCCGGCATCGCGATGCAATGCCTGGGCGGCCTGCATCGCTTGTCTCTGCGCGGCGGAGACGGTGCCCCGTGGGACCTCGGTGTAGGTAGGGCCGGGGGAGATGGCGTTGACCCGGATGCCGTCGTTACCCAGCTCGTGGGCCATCGAGTAGGTCATGCCGGTGATGCCGCCCTTGCTGGCCACGTAGTGCAGGTAGCCCGAGCGGCCCAGCCACACGGCATCGGAGGCGACATTGACCACGCTGGCGTCGCCGGCCGCCCGTAGCGCCGGGAGCAGCGCACTGGTCAGCAGGAACGGCCCGCGAAGGTTCACCGCCATCAGCCGGTCCCACTCCTCGATGGGGATTTCCCAGAATGGCCGCATGGTGATCGTGGAAAAGATCGCCGCGTTGTTGACCAGCCCGTACAGGGCACCAAACTCGCTGCTGACGAACCCGGCCAATTCGGCGCAGGAAGCCGGACTGCCTACGTCGAGCCGGCGGAACACCGCGGTGCCGCCGGTGCCAGTTATCTCGGCGGCGACCTTCTCCCCGGCCTCGACGTTGATGTCGGCGACGACCGCGGTGCCGCCGTCGTCAGCCACCCGCTGGGCGTACGCCCGACCCAGGCCCTGGCCACCGCCGGTGACGACGACGACTCGACCGGCCAGCGCCCCGCTCATGCGCCTACTATCAGAGAGCGATGCCGTGAGGACACTTCGTCGCCGGGCACGATCTCGGCCTGTAGCAGCGTCAGGCACTCCGGGCAAAAGGTGCGCCGGAAGACGATCGGACGGTCCGCGAACAGCGCAGCATCCTCGCGCACAGACGGTCCCGCAGTGCGGGGCGCGGTCTCGGTCACCCGGGCCGCGTTCATCGGTGCGGCCGCATCGCCGACGAGGTGGGAGCAGTGCCGGCAGGTCACGCTGCCGTCGGAGTGCTGCTCAAGGTTGTCGTCGATGAATAGACTCATGCGTTGACCTCCTGACGGTCACTGTCCAGGCCGGCCCGGCTTAGCCGCAAGGCCGACCGATGGGATGTGGTGGCATCCTGGTCTACGGTGCCGTCGGACGCCAGCACGACGCCGTACACGTCGTGCGCGCCGGTAACCGACACCTTGTGCGCGATCACGTCGGCCGCGACGGCCCCGGGTTCGCGCAGCAACGGGTCGCCGTAACCGCCGCCGCCCTGCCAATGGGTGAAGTAGACGTCGGCGCTGCCCAGGTCGGTCTCGTGATGGGACGGGATCACCTCGGCCTCGCCGCCGAGCTCGGACAGCAGCGCCGGGATGCGTCCGGCCGCGAAGTCCTCGTGCACGGAGGTCGAGCGCAGCAGCACGTCGTGCTGAGTGCCGGCCGGCAGTCCCCCGGCCAAACCCCCGGCCAACGGCAACGCCTTGCCCGGCGCGGAGACGACGAGGTGGACCCCGCCGAGCGGGCTGTCGTAGGGGATGAAGCAGCTGGATGCGCCCACCCCGCCGCGGAACCGGCCCGGGCCGCCGGAGTCGGCCTCTTCACGCCGCCAGAGATACAGCATCGGGAAGCTGAACTCGTTCATCTCCACGTCCGCCACCCGGCCCATCGGGATGCAGGCCAGGCCGCCGGTGTCGACGCCGTCGGAATGTGTGCGGGCACCGAGCCCACCGGCCATCGAGTCGCACAACATGGTCACGAAGCCGCCCCCACGCTGGTCCACGCCGGCCAGCAGCGCGAAGTCCCAGGTGCCGCAGCAGACGCTCATCAACCGCTTACGGTGCTCGGGATGGGCGTCGAGCAGCCCCGCCAGACATTCGGTGACGACGTTGGTGGTGGCCCAGGCCGAGGCCACCGACGCCTTGCCGATCCCCGAAGGGAAGGTGCAGTTGTTGATCGTCCCCGGTTCACTGATGATCTCCACGCATCGGTACAGACCGCCCGGTGCCCAGGGGATGTCGCCGCACAGCGTGGTCAATAGCACTGGCATTATGCCCCCGCGCAGGCCGGCGTAGGTGCAGTTGATCAAGCCGTCGACCTGCGGGTCGGTTCCGGTGAAGTCAAAAGTCAGCGTGTCGCGGGTCTTGGTGAGCGTGCAGACGATCTTATAGATGCCGCGGTCACCGGAACGGGCCGAGTCCTGGTGGGCGACAGAGGTCCAGGATCCGTCGGGCAGCTCGGAGAGCTTGGCGCGCAAACGGGTTTCGGCGTCCTTGAGCACCCGGCGCATGACTGCCTTGACGGTGGCCGCGCCGTACTTCTCGCACAATGCGTGCAGCCGCTCGTGGGCGACGTTGTTGGCGCCGATCTTGGCCCGCAGGTCGAGAGCGACCAGCTTGGGCACGCGTGAACGGCGCAGGTACATGTCCTCGATGTCGTCGCGGATCTCGCCGTTCTCGACGATCTTCACCGGCGGCGTCGGCACCGACTCCCAGAACACGTCGGTCGCAGCCACCGACCAGCTGCCCGGCGAGACCCCGCCGAGATCGACCTGGTGGGCCACCGCGCCGGTCCAGGCGAACAGCTCGCCGTCGATGAACAGGGGCGCGAACAGGCTGACATCGTTCTGGTGCAGGCCGCCACCGACCCACGGGTCGTTGCACAGGAACATGTCGCCAGGTGCGATGCCCGGACGGGCCGCGCGGTGGCGCAGGGTCCAGCTCACGGCCATGTCCAGGGACGCGGCCAGTTCGGTGTTGTAGAGGCCGACCTGCACCACGTCGCCGACCTCGTCCATGATTGCGGCGTCGAAGTCGTTGCAGTCGGTCACCACCACAGAGCCCGACATCCGCTTCAGGGCCTCACCCATCTCCTCGGTGATCGAGGTTAGTCGATGGCGTATCACCTCGTAGGTCAGCGGATCGAGAGCGTCGATCACCGACTGGCCGACCTCGTGCAGCTTCACCGCCGTGCCGACGATGCGGCGGGTCTCGGCCGGTGAGGTCGGCAGGTTGGCGAACTCTTCGGATCCGGCGACCGGGATGACGGGCATCTTCGTTCCTCTCAGACCTGGGTGTAGCGGATGACGAGATTGCCGAGCCGGTCGACGCGGCCGATGCACCCCTCGGGCAGGGCGACGGTGGTGGTGGGCGCCTCAACTACGGCCGGGCCCTTGAGCTCGTGCCCGGCGGCCAGGTCGCGGTAGTCGTGGATGTCGGCGTCCTGCCAGCCGCGGCGGGCGTCGAGGAAGACCCGGCGGGTGCTGCTCGGCGTGGGGTCACCCCTGCCGCTGGGGATCTCACCGAGCTGGGGGCGGATCGGCAGCATCCCCACCGCCTGGGTGCGGTAAGTGATCAGCTGCAGGCCGGCCTCGGCGAAGCCGGATCCCTTGCCGTACAGGCGTTCGTACAGTTCACCGAACCCGGTGGCGATGTCGGCCAGGCCGCTCTCGTCCACGGTCTCAGCCGGCACCGGGGTAGCCACCTCAGCCAGCTGCAGCGTGTAGCGCATGTCGGCCTCGTTGCGGTAAGCGACGTGCGCGAATTTCAGCTTCTGGTCGGCCAACCTGTCCTCGAGCTCGGCTCGCAGGTGAGCGAAGGATGAGTTGAAGTCCGCCACCGGCGTGGGGAAGTTGGCCGGCGCTGACAGTTCCGCAGTGAGCACGATGTCGGAGGCGGCCAGGCCATAGGCGGAGAAGACCGCGGCGGTGGAACCCAGCGGGACGACAACCTCGCCCACCTCAAGATCGGCGGCGTAGCTGGCGCAGTGCATCGGCCCGGCGCCGCCGAAGGCGTAGAGCACGAAATCGCGCGGATCGTGCCCGGACGTGACGACGACCTTGCGCACCAGGTCGGCGGTCTGGGCGTTCTGGATCGCATACACGGCCGCCGCGGCGTCGTCGACGCTCAGGCCCAGCGGCTCGGCGATGTGGGTGCGCACGGCCTGCGCTGCCAGCTCCTTGGACAGCTTCTTGCGCCCGCCCAGGAAGTTGCCGGGGTTGATGATGCCCAGCAGCAGATCAACATCGCTGACCGTGGGCTCGGTGCCGCCGTCGCCGTAACAGGCCGGGCCCGGACGGGCGCCGGCGCTGCGCGGGCCAACCCGCAGGTTGTGCCCGGCATCGACCCAGGCAATAGCGCCGCCACCGGCACCGAGGGTGTGCACGTCCACCATCGGGACGTTGAGCTGGTACTGGTTAAGCACCGTGCTCGTGGTCGAGACCGGGGCGCCGTCCACCACCAGCCCGGCCAGGAAGGTCGTGCCGCCCATGTCGGTGGAAATGACGTTGCGATGGCCCAGGGACTCGGCCAGACGGGTGCAGCCGACCACCCCCCCGGTGAGCACCGAACCGATGGTGGTGATCGCCCGCGACGGCGCGTCACTGGAGTCGACGCAGCCGCCGGAACCCTGCATCACCAGCAGCGAGCCACCGAAGCCACGCTCGCGCAACTCGGCCTCCAATGGGCGCAGGTAGTCGCGCAGCCGGGGACCGACCTGGGTGTTCATGATCGTGGTGGCGCTGCGGGCATACTCGCGGATGCGCGGGCTGACGTCACAGGACAAGGCCACGTAGAGGCCGGGTGCCTCCTCGGTGATGAGCTCGCCGAGGCGGCGCTCGTGGGAGTCGTTGAGGAAGCTCCACAACAGCGAGACGGCGATGGCCTGGGCGCCGGCGTCGACAAGCTCCCGGATGGCCACCCGCGCCCCCGTCTCGTCGAGCGAGACCACCTCGTGCCCCTTGTAGTCGATGCGCTCGTCCAGCTCTCGGATCAGCTGCGGTGGCACCAGCGGGGCCGGCTTGTTGGTCAGCACCATGTCCTGCACCCGGTCCGAACCGAGGCCGGCGTAGCGGCCCTCAAGGTTCATGATCGCCACCGAGTCGGCATGGCCTCGGGTGGTGAGGAACCCGACGGCGGCCACGTCGCCGGTCACCAGCGCGTTCAGCGTCGAGGTGGTGCCGTGGATGATGTAGTTGGTGTCGCTCAGCAGGGCCCGCGTGGAGATCCCGAGCGCGCCGGCCATCTCGTCCAGCACGGTCAGGAACCCCTGGGAGAAATCCGGCGGCGTCGAAGGGGTCTTGGTTGCCGCCACCCGCCCGGATTCGTCGGCGGCGAACGCGTCGGTGAAGGTTCCCCCGATGTCGATGCCGATCACATACGCCACTGCGGCCTCCTCGCCCGTCGTTGAGTCCCACGCAATGGCCCTACTCAATCAGGCCCGGATTCTGTTGTCCAGCATTCTTCTCTGACAAACAGAGAGGATGAGGCGAGGTCGCCCGCTTGACTGCATCACGGGACGTTGCTCTACTAGACAGATCTGAACTCTGCTGCACAGAGGTTCAATCTCGATGACCCGAGACATCACGGAAGGAGCTCCCGACGCCATGACCGACCTTGCCGGCACCTTCACCGATGTCCGCCGCGGAATGATTCCAGCCCACATCTACAACGATCGCGAGCTGTTCGAGCGGGAGAAGAAGGAGATCTTCGGCCGATCGTGGATCTTCGTCGCACACGAGTCCGAGGTCGCCACGCCCGGCGACTACGTGGTACGCCGGGTGCTGAGGGACTCGTTCATCATCACCCGCGACGAGCAGGGCGACATCCGGGCCCACTTCAACATGTGCCTGCACCGCGGCATGCAAGTGTGCCGGGCCGAGATCGGCAACGCATCCCACTTTCGCTGCCCCTACCACGGCTGGTCCTACCGCAACGACGGCCGCCTGGTCGGCCTGCCCTTCCACCAGGACGCCTACGGCGGCGAGGCTGGCTTCCAGCGCAAGGGCCAGCGGCTACTGCCGGCGCCGAGCCTGGACAGCTACAACGGGATGATCTTCATTTCGTTGGATCCGGACGCGCCGCCGCTGGCCGAGTATCTCGGGGATTTCGCCTTCTACCTGGACTATTACACCAAGCAGAGCCCCAGCGGTATCGATCTGCGCGGCCCGCAGCGCTGGCGGATCAAGGCGAACTGGAAGATCGGCGCCGAGAACTTCGCCGGCGATATGTACCACACGCCGCAGACGCACACCTCGGTCGTTGAGATCGGCCTGTTCCGCGAGCCCAAGGCCGAGAAGCGCAAGGACGGCGCGACGTACTGGGCCGGCAATGGCGGGGGGACGACCTACAAGCTGCCGCCGGGCGACTTCGACGAACGCACCCGCTACGTCGGGTATCCGCAGGAGATGGTCGAGCGGATGAAGAAGACGCTCACTGAGGCGCAGCAGCGGGTCATCGGCGAGGACGGCTTCATGATCTCGGCTGCCACCGTCTTCCCTAACCTGTCCTTCGTGCACAACTGGCCCCGCGTGGCCGACTCCGACGATGTGCTGCCGTTCATCTCAGTGCGCCAGTGGCAACCGATCAGCGAGAACGAGACCGAGGTGCTGTCCTGGTTCGCCGTTGACGCGGAGGCGCCGGAGGAGTTCAAAGCCCTGTCGTACAAGGCCTATCTGATGTGTTTCGGCTCGACCGGGATGTTCGAGCAGGACGACGTCGAGAACTGGGTGTCGCTGACCAACACCGCCGCCGGCGCAATGGCCCGCCGGTTGCGGCTCAACAGCCGGATGGGCATTCTCGCCGACGGCACCGAAGTGACCCCGGCGCTGAGCGCGGAGCAGTTCCACGGGCCGGGCACCGCGCACACCGGCTACAGCGAATACAACCAACGCGAGCTGCTCACCCGCTGGGCTGACCACCTCGACCGCCCGGCCACCCCGGCGGAACCGCTCGAGGTCGGCACCCTGGCGTCGGGCGGGCAGGCGCAGGTATGACCGCGACCCATTCCAGCCGCTCCGTGCTGGGCGCGCATGCGTCGCGTATCGAACGTGCCGGCTCCACGCTGGCCTTCGACGATTCCCGGCACCTGCAGGCCCATCGCTGGCTGGTCGATGAGGCCTGGCTGCTAGACGCGCAGGACTACACGGCCTGGCTGGAGACGCTCACCGACGACATCCATTACCTGATGCCAGTGCGGGTCACCACCGCGCTCGGCGCCGGCTTCGACACGTCCCCCGGCATGGCCCACTTCGATGAGAACAAGTACTCGCTCTCGCGCCGGGTCGCCCGTTTCCTGACCGAACACGCCTGGACCGAAGACCCCCCCTCGCGGCTGCGCCACCATTTGTCCAACGTGCGCACCTTTGCCACCACCGACGCCGAACACCTTGTCGTGGAGTCGGCCACGTTGCTGTTCCGTAACCGCGGCGACGTCCATCCCGGTTCGCTGGTCTCGGCCGGCCGGGAAGACCTGCTGCGCAACACCGCCGATGGGTGGAAGCTGGCTCGCCGGACGATCCTCGTCGACGAGTCGGTGATGCGCATGCAGAACCTGGCGATCTTCCTGTGAGCGTCTCCTGGCCCGGCGCCGACGAGGACGCTCGTGCCGCGGCGAGCGCCGCCGCCCAGTACGCGGAGCTGCTCGGCCACACCACCGGCGAGCCGCTGCAGGTGGGCAACGAGTTCGCCGAGATCGTCGTACGCCGCGTCGAGACCCGCAACGGTACCCGGCTGCTCGTGGAGTCACCGCGCTCTGGTCAGTGGGTCAGCCTCTGCCCGCTCGAGCTGGAAGCGCTCACCTGGCAGAGCACGGCGACGTTCTCGGCGATGATCGGCAAGCCATTCGACCCGCTCGTCGCGGAGGACGGCGGGGCGGGATGACCGGCTGGCTAGACGATCGACGGGCGCTTGTCGTAGGCGCTGGCTCCGGGATCGGCCGGGCGGTCGCTGGTGCCTTCTGTTCACAGGGATGCCGGGTCAGCGTGCTCGAACGCGATCCGGTCAAGGCGGCGGCGATCGGCCGGGAGCTGCCGGACGTGCCGGTGATGGTGGGAGACGCGACGACCCGGGCAGCCAACGATGCGGCGGTCGGCGCGGCGGTCGAGGCCTTCGGTGGACTGGACATACTCGTGAACTGCGTCGGTGTCTTCGACTATTACCGCAGCATCGAGGACCTCGACGCCGACGCGCTCGACGACGCCTTCGACGAGATCTTCCGGGTCAACGTCAAGAGCCATCTGCGCTCGGTGAAGGCGGCGCTGCCCGAGTTGAAGCGCTCCGGCCGCGGGGTGGTACTGCTCACCGAGTCCTCGTCCTCCTACTACCCCGGCCGCGGTGGCGTGCTGTACGTGTCGTCGAAGTTCGCCGTGCGGGGTCTGGTGACGGCACTGGCCCACGACCTCGCCCCGGACGTCCGGGTCAACGGGGTCGCCCCCGGCGGCACGCTCGGCACTGACCTGCGCGGGCTGCCCAGTCTGGGCACGGCCGAGCGCAGCCTGGGCGACACGCCGGGCCGCGCAGCCGACCTGGCCGCCCGGGTTCCCCTGCATGTCGCTCTCGACGGCGAGGACCACGCGTGGAGCTACGTGTTCCTGGCCTCCGACCATGCTCGTGGCATCACCGGGGACACCGTGCACCCGGACGCTGGAGCTGGCCTGGCGTTCCCGAAGAAGAGATCCTGAGCAGAGACGAGGACTGACATCACATGCCGAGACTGACCGCCGACGTGGAGCTCTGCCAGGGCTACGGGAACTGCACGACCACCGCTTCGGATGTCTACGACGTCGACGACGACGGGAAGGTGGTGCTGCTCAGGCAGATCATCGACGACGCCGATCGCTCCCGGGTCGAGGAGGCGACGCGCAGCTGTCCGGTCAACGCCCTGCGCGTCCTGGACCGATGACCGGCACGGTAGCGGTTGTCGGCTCGTCGGTGGCGGGTGTGCGCACAGCCCAGGCGCTGCGAACCGAGGAGCACGGCGGCCCGGTCGTTCTGATCGGAGCCGAGGCCGGACTCCCCTACGACAAGCCGCCGCTGTCCAAACAGTTCCTGGCCGGAACATGGGGCGCGGATCGGATAACGCTGCTCACCGAGGCCGCGGCGCGGGCCGCTGGCATCGAGCTGAGGTTGGGCGTGCCGGCGCAGCACCTCGACGTCGCCGGGCGGGAGGTTCTGCTCGCCGACGGTCACCGGGTCAGCTACGACCACGTCGTGATCGCGACCGGCTCCGCCGCCCGGCCGAGCCCGTGGCCAGTCGCCTCGGGCGTGCACGTCCTGCGCACCCTCGACGACAGCCGCGCCCTTCGGGCCGATCTCGAGCGTCCTGGGCCAGTCGTCGTCGTCGGCGGCGGTTTCATCGGCGCCGAGGTCGCGGCCACCGCCCGTGCTTCGGGGCATGCGGTCACCGTCGTCGACCCGCTGCCCGCGCCGATCGGCCGGCTGCTCGGACCCGAGATCGGAGAGCTGATGGGGCAGGTGCACCAGCGGCACGGTGTAGACACCCGTCTCGGCGTCGGTGTTCAGGACATCACCGGGGAGGCGGGAAATCTCATGGTGACCCTGACCGACGGGCGGCAGGTCGAGGCGGCCACCGTGGTCGTCGGGATCGGAGCGATCCCGACGACGGGCTGGCTGGCCGAGTCCGGGCTGCTGGTGGACAACGGCGTGGTCTGCGACGAGTACTGCCGGGCGGTCGAGCGCGACGACGTCTGGGCGGTCGGTGACGTCGCTCGGTGGGACCACCCGAGGCTGGGCGAGGCGGTACGGGTCGAACACTGGACCAACGCTGTCGAGCAGGCGGCTTGCGTGGCCTTCAACCTCACCCATTCTGGTCAACTCCGTGGCTACGCCCCCACCGAATACGTGTGGAGCGATCAGTACGACTGGAAGATCCAGATCGTCGGACAGCCCCGGGCTGCCGTGAAACATCGGTTCATCGGCGAGCCCGGCGCCGAGCCGCCGCGCTTCGCGGTGGTCTACAGCGACGGGGACTCACGCCTGGCCGGCGCCCTGGCGGTCAACTGGCCCAAGGCCCTCGTCGCCTGCCGGCGGTTGCTCGCAGTCGGCGCGTCCAGCGACGAGGCCGCCAAGCTGGTGGAGACGCTGCTCGTGCCGACGGTCGCGTGATGACAGATTTCGAGCCAGCCCGCCGTCTGGTCGCAGACGCCTGCCGGGTGCTGGCCGCGCGCGGCCTCGCCGACGGCTTCTTGGGCCACATCTGCCTGCGGGTCGATCCCGAACTGCTGCTGATCCGCTGCCGAGGACCACACGAACGGGGCCTGGCCTGGACGACCCCGGACGACGTGCGCCTGGTGGACCTCGACGGCACCGAGGCAGCGCCGGGCGAACTGGACGGCTGGGCGGTACCGAACGAGCTGCTGTTGCACACCGAGGTGTTGCGCGCACGTCCGGACGCCAACGCGGTGGTCCACGCGCATCCGCCCGCCGTGGTCGCCGCCGACCTGGCGGGAATCCGCATCCGCCCGGTCGTCGGTGCCTACGACATCCCTGGCGCCCGGCTCGCCGCCGGCGGCGTTCCCGTCTACGAGCGCGGCGTCCTGATCCGCGACCGGCGGCTCGCGGACGAGATGGTTTCGGCGATGGGTGACCGTCCCGTCGTGGTGCTCAGAGGCCACGGCGTGACCTCCGCCGGCAGCTCGGTCCAGGAGGCTGTACTGCAAGCTGTCTCGGTGGACTCTATCGCCCGGATCAGCCTTACAGTGCTCAGCGCTGGCGGCACCCTAGCCGACCTTCCTACGGCCGACCTCGCCGAACTTCCCGACCTGGGCCCAGCCTTCACCGAAGGCGTGGCATGGCGACACGAGATCGCTCGCCTGGACGCCGGCTGAAGCTCCTGGCGCCGTAGCGATGGAACTTCTCTGCACAGCAGACGTCACGTACGGTGGCTAGATATGGACGAGCTTGCCGAGCGGCCCGGCGCGGCCGCTGCGCCGGAGTACGGAACGGTGCCGCAATACCCGATTGAATCGGTCGACAACGCCCTGAAGGTCCTCCTGCTGCTCGCCAAGCAGCCAACGCTGCGTCTGACCGACGTCAGTGAGTACCTCGGCGTCGCCTCGTCCTCGGCTCACCGGATGCTAGCCATGCTCCAGTTCCGCGGCTTCGTACGCCAAGATCCCTCGACCCGGTGCTATCTTCCAGGTCCCGAACTTGATGATCTCGGATTCCGCGTCCTGCGCCGGCTCGATGTGCGCAACCGCGCTCGGCCGGTTCTCGAACGACTCAACGCGGACCTGCATGAAACGGTGCACCTTGGTCGACTCGAGGGCTGCGACGTGCACTTCATCGACTCCATCGAGAGCACGCGAGCCCTTCGAGTTGGCAGCAGACTCGGTCGCAAGATGCCAGCCCACTGCACCTCAACCGGCAAGGCCTTGCTCGCGACCCTCACCGACACGCAGCTGAAGCAGATGTATGAACAAGAGCAGCTCACGCAACTCACGGCGAACTCGATCGGGTCCCGGACCCAGCTGTTTGCTGCCCTCGACGACATCCGTCAGCGTGGGTACGCTCTCAGCCAGGAAGAGAGCGAGGAAGGCGTCAGCTCCATCGCCATCGCCGTCCCGAGCGATCGGATGCCCCGCCTGGCCGTGAATGCGTCCGTACCCCGAAGCCGGATGACAGCATCAACTCAAAAGGACATCCGCGCACACCTCCGTGAAGCTGCCGAAGAGATCGCGAGCCTCCTAGTGTGACGCCGGGACCGATTTTGGGGCGCCCACCGTCAGCATGTTGGCCTTGTCCACCAGGACTGCGAGCATGGATTCGAACGGGCTCAGGCTGCGCAGTGCATGCGCGGTGATCAGCGCACCTTCGACGGCCGACACGACGGCCTCAGCTCGTAGGCGAGCCTCAGCGCTGTCCATGCCGAAGACCGTGAAGTGGAACGCCAACCCCTCGATGATCGTCGAGGACATGCGTCGACCGACGTTGCCGAGTTCCTCCGACTCCCGGGTCGCCCCGACCATGAGGGGCGCAAGCGCACAGCCGCCACGCATGGGTCTGTCCAGGTAACGGCACCTCTCCGTGTCAAGCCGCCGGGGACAGAGAGATTTCCGTGTCGCGGAGCATGGTGCGGTAGACCACGTCGGCGAGCTGGCGCTTGAGGCATCGCAGGGCTTCCTTGTGGGTCTTTCCTCGGCCCGTTTGCGCTGGTGGTAGGCCCGGCCGGGGGTGTCGCGCTGGATCTGGGTGATGACCATGACGTGCAGGGCGTAGTTCAGCTGACGGTCGCCGGCGTGGGAGCCGGTGGCGGACTAAATCGCCGGAGGAGACTTCCAGCGGCGCGGCGCCGCAGAATGAGGCGAATGCCGCGGCGGAGCGGAAGCGGCGGATGGACCCGATGCGGACGATGATCTTCGCGGCGAGCAGATCGCCGATGGCATATAGCCCGGTGAGGCTGGTGCCTGACGCGGCGACGGCGGGCGGTGATCTGTCCGGTGATGGCCGTGATCCGGCGGTCCAGGCGGCGGGTCTCGGTAATGAGCTCGGCCGCCAGCTCGCTCAGGGTGCGGGGGTCATGAGCGTAAAAGGGCACCCATGATCCAGCACCATGCCTCACAAGTGCCCACTGGTGCGCCAGCGGTAGAAGAGGCGGTACGAGCCTGGCACGATGCAGGCCGCAGCCAGCGCGCTATAGCCCGCGAACTCGGCATCGACCGCCGCAAATCAAGCGCATCATCGACCACCCCACCTAACCCACCCTCCCCACCACGAGCGTCATCCAACGATCTGTCATGCCGATGAGCGAGTCTGCCGAGTCGTGGTCGCGTGCGGTAGAACGGGCCCCGTGGACTTCTTGTGCTACCACCGTGACCGACCCGGCTCGATGGCACTCCGGGAGGAGCTGCAAGAGCTGCATTGGTCCTACATGGACGGATACGCGGCGGAGATGGTCGCTCGGGGCCCGACCCTCACCGACGATGGCGAAACGGCTACGGGCAGCGTGCACATTGTCGGGCTTTCCGGCCCGTCCGCCGCGCGGGCGTTTGCCTTCGACGAGCCCAACTATCAGGCCGGGGTGTACCGCGACGTTCTGCTGCGGCGATGGCACAACGGCCTTGGACGCACGATGTGGGACTTCCCTGGCGGCCGCGAAGGCGGGAATCGGTACCTCGTGCTGGGCTTCGGTGCTGGACCGGGGGTCGACCTCGACCCGCCGCCCGACCGCAACGATCTGATCGCGTATGGTCCGTTGCTCTCCGACGCCGCTGACACCTGGCTGGGAACCGCAGCACTGGTTCGCTCACCCGATCCTCGGAGCGCGCGTGCTCTTCTGACGCACGAGCGGTACGTCGACATCGAGGTCCACAATTGGCAGTTCGGCGGGCGGCCATAGCGCGGCGGCGCGGCCTCACCTAGTCATCCGGTCATGCAGCTGGTCGGATTCTCGTCCCGGTCCGGCTGGTTCCCTGACGGCGGCCTACAAGGTGGATGAGCGGCGGGCGAACCAGACCTCCTCAGCTGGCCAGCGTCTGGCCCACTCGTCGGGAAGCTCGGGGAAGTCGTGGTTGGCAGCGCCGGGCGGCACCTGAACCTCGATCAGGTCCTCTATCATCAGGCCGCACGTGGCCAGGAGCCGGATCCATTCCCCGTGCGGCAGCGTGAACAGCTGGTACTCGCTGCCTGACGTGCCACGCTGGACTATGCGGTGCAGCCCGAACAGGTCACGTACCAGCCGGCCGGTGGCCGGACCCTGCTCCGGGATACACATGCGCGCCAGCACGCACTGGGCCATGAACACCAGCCGGCCACCAGGTCGCAGCAGCCGGGCCGCTTCGGGGACCCACCGGTACGGATCGCATCAGACCGACGCACCGTACTCGCTGATCACCAGGCCGGCGCAGCCGGTATCCAGCGGCACCCGCTCGGCATCAGCCTGAACCAGCGGAAAGCGTAGCCCGAACTCGGCCTGCAGGCGCTGTGCGACGGCCAGCTGCTTCCCAATGGCCCCCTCGGGTCGCCCTCATCTGCCGCTCTTGGCGCGGCTTGCTCGCCGGATTTGCCCCGCGGCCGTTTTGTCTGGGCGTCCCTGCTACCAGGCGTAGTTCTCCGGGGCTGGCCGGTAGCCGGGGAAGATGCTGTCGAGGCGTTCCAGCACCTTGTCATCGAGCTTGAGCGACACCGCGCGCTGTGCATCCTCGAGCTGCCCGGCGGTACGCGGGCCGATGATCGGCCCGGTTACGCCGTCCTGGTGCAGCAGCCAGGCGAGCGCGACACTGCCCGGCTCCTCGCCGATCTCATCGCACAGGTTCTCGTATGCCTCGATCTGCTCGCGGCTGCGCTCGACGGTCTCCTGGGCCCGGCTCGACAGGCGGCGGCGCCCTTCGCGCTCCTTCTTGAGCACTCCGCCGAGCAGGCCGCCCTGCAGCGGGGACCAGGGGATGACGCCGACGCCATAGGAGATCGCCGCGGGCAGGACCTCAAGCTCAATGTCGCGGGTCATCAAGTTGTAAATGGACTGCTCGCTGACCAGGCCGAAGAAGTCACGTGCCGCCGCGGCGTCGTTGGCCTGCGCGATATGCCAGCCCGCGAAGTTGGACGATCCGGCATAAAGGATCTTGCCCTGAGCGACCAGGACCTCCATCGCCTGCCAGATCTCGTCCCACGGCGTATCCCTGTCGACGTGATGCATCTGGTACAGGTCGATGTAGTCAGTCCGCAGGCGCCGCAGCGAAGCGTCGCACGCGCGCCGGATGTTGAGCGCGGAAAGCCTGTCCTCATTGGGCCAGTCACCCATCGCCCCGTACAGCTTGGTAGCCAGCACGGTGCGCTCGCGGCGCCGGCTGCCAGACGCGAACCAGTCGCCGATGATCTCTTCGGTCCAGCCCGGATGCGACTGGTCGTTGTTCGCGACCTGGCCAGGCGGGCTGAACGCGCCGCCGTAGCGGTTCGCGGTGTCGAAAAAGTTGATGCCAAGGTCGTGCGTCCGGTCCATGATCGCGTGCGCGTCCGCGGGCGGGGTCAGGGGACCGAAGTTCATCGTGCCCAGGCACAGGCGGCTGACGCGGAGACCGGAACGGCCAAGATGGGCATAATCCATGCTGCCAGCCTTTCATGCCCGCGGCTGCGCGCCGGCCGGGAACGGGACGGCCGTCAGCGCTGCCGGGCTGCGGGGTGATGAGCTTGCCGGGTGGGGACCCGGTGCCGGCGCCGGCGGTGCCATTCCCCGGTCAAGGCGACCGAAATTGTGCGGTCGCTTCATCGTCGGCGCCGGTCAGGAGGGCCAGGATCTCGCCGATGGTGCGTTTCCGGCTGTCGGTCTCGGGGAGCGGCAGGTGGGCCTGGATCTGGTAGCGATTGCGGCGGCCGTCCTTGTGCTTGACGATGTACCCGGCCTCGGTGAGATCGGTGACGATGCCGTAGGCGGTGCGCTCGGTGACGCCCGTCCTGGCCGCGATGTCGCGCAGCCGTACGTCCGGGTCGTGGGCGATGCACAGCAGCACCCGGGCGTGGTTGGTCAGGAAGCTCCAGTCCGCCATGCCCGCAAGTTACCATAGATTCAATTCTAGAAATCTATTGCTAGTTTCTGGCTGCGGACGTAGCGTGAAGGCGACCCTACGGGGCCGGTGATCCGCCCCGGCTGGTGCCCATCGTGTGCCGGTGTCATGGATGTGGCGTCCGCATGCACAACGAGGAGGAAACCATGGACCACAGCTACCCCGTGCAGGTGCGAGCGCGCCTGGATGAGCCGTTGAGCCGCTGGCTGTGGCTGGTCAAGTGGCTGCTGGCGATCCCGCACTACATCGTGCTGTTCTTTTTGTGGATCGCGTTCGCCGTCGTCACCGTCATCGCATTCTTCGCAATCTTGTTCACCGGCCGCTACCCCCGCCCGCTGTTCAGCTTCAATCTGGGGGTGCTGCGCTGGTCGTGGCGGGTCGCCTACTACACCTACAGCGCCCTGGGGACCGACCGCTATCCGCCGTTCAGCCTGGACGAGGAGCCGGACTACCCCGCGACGCTGGACATCTCCTACCCCGAGCGGCTCTCCCGTGGCCTGGTCCTGGTCAAGTGGTGGCTGCTGGCGATCCCGCAGTACGCCATCGTCGCCGTGTTCGCCGGCGGCGCCGCCTACACCGCGACCGGCGCCTCGGGGCAAACGTGGCAGGCCGATACCCTCTCCGGCGGCCTGATCGGGCTGCTGGTGTTCTTCGCGGCGATCACGCTGCTGTTCGCAGGCCGTTACCCGCGAGGGCTGTATGACTTCGTCGTCGGCATGAATCGCTGGGTGCTGCGGGTCGTCGCCTACGCCGCTCTGATGACCGACGCCTACCCGCCGTTCCGGCTGGACCAGGGCGAAGGCGGCCTGCCCGCCCCCGCACCCGATGACCTCGCGCCAGCGTCGGCCGCTTCGGCCCCGGCTCCTGCCGCACTGGTCAGCTGAAGACCCTGACCGCGGCGGGCTGCTTACCACCGTGCACCGGCACAGCGGTAAGCGGAGGAGGCAACGCCTCCCTGACCATGGAACCGACACAGGGGACGATCATGAAGGCAGCGGCAGGCGCGGTCGGCCAGGCCGCGGCGCCCGGCGATACCGGCGGCGGAACCTCGCCGGTATCGCGACGGCAGACGATGCGGGCGATCGTGCAGGCCGGGTACGGCGGTTCCGCCGACGTCTTTCATCCGGAGGAGATCGGCCGGCCAGCGGCCGCTGACGGCGAGGTTCTCCTCCGGGTCCATGCCGCCGGGCTCGACCGGGGCACCTGGCACCTGATGGCGGGCCAGCCGTACGCCATCCGCCTGGCCGCGGGCCTGCGCGCCCCAAAGAACCCGGTGCCCGGCCTGGACGTGGCCGGCACGGTCGTGGCGGGCGGCGCCGATGCCACCGGGTTCGCGGTCGGCGAGGAGGTATTCGGCATCGGCCAGGGTTCGTTCGCCGAGTACGCGCGCGCCCGCCAGGACAAGCTCGCCCGCAAACCGGCCAGCCTCACCTTCGGCCAGGCCGCGGCCGTCGCGGTCTCCGGGCTGACCGCCCTGCAGGGCCTGCGTGACGCCGGGCGCCTCCAGCCCGGACAGCACGTGCTGATCACCGGCGCGTCCGGCGGCGTCGGCACCTACGCCGTGCAGCTCGCCAAGGCCCTCGGAGCGCAGGTCACCGGCGTCTGCAGCACGGCCAAGACCGATCTGGTCACCTCGATCGGCGCCGACCACGTCCTGGACTACACCCGCGATGACTTCGCGGACGGGTCCCAGCGCTACGACCTCATCCTGGACATCGCCGGCAACTCGCCGCTGGCCCGGCTGCGGCGCGCGCTGACCCCGGCCGGGACGCTGGTCCTCGCCGGCGGCGAAGACGGCGGCCGCTGGACCGGCATGGGCCGCCAGCTGCGGGCCCTGGCCCGCTCACCGTTCACCCGCCAGCGGCTCACCATGCTCATCTCCCGGCAGCGCCGCGCCGACCTGGAAACCCTCGCCCAGTTCATCGAAGCCGGCCAGCTCACTCCGGTCATCGGCAAGACCTACCCGCTGCGCCAGGCACCCGACGCCATGCGCGACCTCCAAGCCGGGCACGCCCGGGGGAAGCTCGTTCTCACGATGACAGATGCCGGATGAGCCGCCGCGAGCTCCTGGCCGGCGTGGCCTCCGACATGCCAAGCGAACGCGCAAAGCGCCTGATCCATTGCGTTAACCAGCCGCAACTCTGTCCGTCCACGGAGTCAGACCATGATCAGTCGGCAAACTCATCGCCGATACCCAACCCGGCTGCCATTGACCTGACCGACGCGCGGAACGCGGCAGATCCGGAAGTTAGGCCAGGCAGCATCAATGCATACTTATGCGAGCTTCTAGCCTAGGCGCTTTTCCGGAGGGTCCAGCCGTCCATGCCCATCCAAGCGCCGGAGAAGTCGAGCCTGCCACCGAGTTGATCGTGAGGGGTGCTGGCCAGCCGCGGGCCGTTAAGTTCGATCCAGTCGCCGCAGGGCCGCATGCGGGCCAGGCCGGGGCCTATGTTCTCCAGGGTGATGCCGCCGAGGGCGGTGATCTGAGTGGTCGAGCCGAAGCCTTGATCCAAGGTGGCGTCTGGGCCGAACGTGTCTGCGCCGACCCCGATGGCGCCGTGATCCCATAGCCACTTGGTGGATGCAGCGCTGAAGCCGGGGACGTCGTCGTAGTAGTCGTTGTAACGGCCCGGGACCCGCTGATTGCCTAGATGGTAGAAGCTGGATAGTCCGGTGTAGAGCACGACGTAGGAGTCTCGCGGGATCGCGCCGCATCCGGTGCGCTGCAGCCAGTTCTGGATGTAGCTGGCGGTGATGAAGAAGTCGCCGTGGCCGTGGCGGGCCAGGATCAGCGGTTTGACGTTGATCACTATCAGCGGGCGCAGCCCGAAGAATTTCTCGGGCAGGCGGTCAAGGCATGGTTTGTTCTCGTGGAAGTGGCACGGAGCTAAGATGTGCGTGCCTGTGTGGGTGCCCAACGACTGGATCTGCTCAAGCGTGTAGCCCGATCCGTGGTGGCAGCGTGGCACACTGGGATGGGCGTTGACGCAGTTCCAGAGTTGCCATTTGAACTTGGGGTCTCCGGGGAAGATAGGTGCGTTGTCGCTCAAGGGCTGGCCCAGGAAAACCTGCAGGGAACGGGCGGGATCCCGCGGATCGACCTGGGTATAGCCGCGTGGGATGCCACTTGCAGCCGCACGCGTCTGGTCTCCCGCGCTCGCGCCCCCAGCCGAGCTCATGCCAAAGATGAAGCCTGCGATCAGGGCAAGAGCAACGGCAATGAGGGTCGGCGCGCCCATCTTCCCATGCCACCAGGTGCGCTGCATAGCGGCCTCCTTTACAGGCCCCGAAAATCAAAATAGCTTGAACTTTAGAAAATAGAATCACTCAGGCAACCCGGCAAAGTCGCAGGTGCCATTCTGGAAATTGCCACAGAGGGTTTGCCCAGCTGAAGGCGATTGCCGAAAGCCAGCTACCAACGGCAGCCGGGTTCCATACTGCACCCAGGGCCGTATCCGCTCAAGCCCACGCACATGGTTGGGCAGCTGTCGCACGGGACGCAGCCTCGGGGAGTGGCCGAGAGCCTTCGCGTCAGCCGGATCCGATGCAACCGCCTCGGCGCGGCCACCTCATGGCTGACTGCGCAGGACGC
>JAOPYP010000607.1 GCA_025964635.1 Actinomycetes bacterium
GCCGCCGGCCGGCGGGTGGCTGGCTGGCGGCGGCGCGCCGGGTCGGCAGCCGGGCGCACGGGACGTGGCGGACTCCGGGGACCCGGCTGGGCTTCTGGGTGCATTTCTCCTGCATGTCGCTGACCACGATGTTCGCTGTCCTGTGGGGCCTGCCCTACCTCGTGGCCCAGGGGTTCAGCCCGGCCGGGGCCAGTGCGGTGCTGCTGGTCAGCGTGCTGTCCGCGATCGCGCTCAGCCCGGCCGTCGGGCTGGTTTTCGGGCGCTTCCCGGCGGCCCGGGTGCCGTTCGCGGCCGGCGTCTGCCTGGTCACCGTGGCAGGCTGGGGGATCCTGCTGGGCGGCTTCGGCGGGCGGCCCCCGCACGCGCTGATCGTCGCGGTGGTGGCCCTGATGGCGGCGGGCGGGCCGGCCTCTACCATCGGTTTCTCCCTGGCCCGGGACTACAACGCGCGCACCGCCGTCGGCACCGCGTCCGGGGTCGTCAACGTCGGCGGGTTCAGCGCCGCCATCCTGGCCTCACTCCTGGTCGGCGGGATCCTGGACCTGGCCGGCCGCAGCGACGTTCCCGCGTACCGGCTGGCGTTCGGCTGCGCGGTGGCCGTGCAGCTGGCCGGCACGGTGATGGCGGTCCGCTGGTGGCTGCGGGTGCGGGGCCTGCTGCTCAGCGCCCAGTCACGGGGCGAGCCGGTCCCGGTGCGGGTGGTCCGGCATCAGTTCGACCGGGTCCACGCCGCCCCACCGCAGACCCACGCCGCGCCACCACAGGCCCGGGCGCCGCGGGCGGACGGCGATAACGCGGACCGCGCGCCGGCTCCGGACCCGCGCGGCGCGGTCAGCGCCCCTCGCAGGGTGGGGTAGGTCGGCAGCACCCGGTCCAGGCCGCTCGAGGCGAAAAAGCCGGCCAGCGGACTCGACGGGGGGACCACGATCCGCAGGTCGATGTGGTGGGCGATGGCCAGCCGGCGGCCGCTCTCGATCTCGGCGAGGCCGGCGCTGTCGAAGAACGTGGTCAGCGTCAGGTCGAGGATGACCGTGGTGACCCCGGGCTCCAGAGCAGCCATCAGCTCGTCGCGGACCTGCGCAGCGCTGTAGTAGCTGACCTCGCCGGGCAAGCTGACCACGGTCGTCCTGGCTTCATCGTCAAACCAGCTGGCCTGGTTCTCCATGAGACGCGCGTCCCCCCCGGGAGATCGCCGGGGGCGGTGGCGGAGTACGGGCAGGAGCCAGCCGGGACCCCGGCTGGCTCAACAACCGAACAGGACTAGTGTGGCACGGGCATGCCCCCGCGCACCCGGCAAACCCGCCGGGCGGCGCACCAGGCCCGGCGCGCCGCCCATCAGCCCGTCGCCGGTGCCGCGACCGTAACGTAGTCTTCATGATTCGCGAGTAGACCTGTCGTTTGGGCTAAGCCCGCACGGGAACGCTCATCGCCAGGCACGGCCAACGCAGCTCGACGCGCAGGCCCAGGTACGGGCGGGCCCTGCCCCCAGAATTCAGAGTGACCAGAGCGTGCTCCCTGGCTGCGGTATCTCTCAATCTGAACATCATCCGGAGGGAGAACGTGGGTGCCTAGACCGGCCTCATTCCGGCGTGACTCCGAGATCAGCAGGCCCGGTACCGGGCCAGGCCCGGGTGGCGGGCACCCGTATGATCCCGGTCCGGGCGCGCCGGGCCGGGGAGGTCCTGGCCCGCGCCCGGGCTCGCGCCGGGCCCGGTCGCGCCGTTCCCGCCGGGGCTGGTTCCGCCGGCTGCGGGCCCGGCGCTGGTTCCAGGTGCTGATGGCGTTGCTTCTGGCGTTCGTTATCTGGGTGGGCTGGTCGGTGGGGCACGCCCTCACCTATGCCGGCGGCGGGACCGTGTCGGAGCGCCTGGCGGAGTGGGCCCGGGACCACTACCTCGGCCCGCTGGTCACGTTCGGGGAATGGGTCTCGTACAAGCCGCCGCAGGTCGGGGGGAAGCCGTCGTTCGCGCTGACCGGCCCGAGCGCGGGAGCGGTGAGCGGGCACAAGGCCACCGGGCACGGCAAGGCCGAGCCCTCGTTCCCGGCCCCGGCGCCGCTGACGCCCCTGGTGGCCCATCCGCTGCGCGGGGAGGGCAAGTGGCGGGTGCTCGGCGCGGCCAAGGGAGACCCCGCCATCTTCGGCACCTACCTGCGGTCGAGCAGCGTTTACACGTCCTACGTGGCGGGCATCGTCTCGATGAACCAGAACCTGGTGCGTTTCCAGCTGCACCCAGGTGCGGGGGACCCGGGGCCTGGTCACTGGAAGGCTGCGCCAAACATCAGGCCCGCCAAGCGCCTGGGGCTGCTGGCCACCTTCAACGGGGGCTTCAAGATTTCCACGTCCGGGGGCGGCTTCTACCTGAACGGCGCCACCGCCGGGGTGCTGACCAAGGGCGTCGCCTCGGTCGTCTACTACCGGGACGGGCGGATCGCCATCGGGAACTGGGGGGGTTCCGTGCGGATGACACCGGATGTGGTGGGTGTCCGGCAGAACCTGCACATGATCGTGGCACACGGTAGGATTCCTGCCTCGGTGGACTACAACGTCCAGACCAGCTGGGGGGCCACCCTCGGCGGCGGTTATTACGTCTGGCGGTCCGGGATCGGCATGACCCGGGATGGGCGGGTCATCTTCGTCTACGGCCCGTCGCTGAATGTGCGGGGACTGGCCCAGCTGCTCAAGCGGGCGGGCGCGGTGACCGGGATGGAGCTGGACATTAACCCGGACTGGATGTCGTACATGTACTACCTGCCGAAGCATCATCCGGCGAATCCGACCCCGCATAACCTGCTCCCGGACCAGCTGCAGCCTCCGGACCGCTACTACGGCCTGGCGAGCCGCGACTTCACGGCTGTGTACGCGCGGTGACCACCCGCGCGCGGGCGGCCGACCGGCCGCCCGGCGGCTCTGCCGTACTCGCGCGGTCCCCCCTCCCGGTGCGCTGGGTGGCTGCCGTCGTGCAGACGTCCCGGCCCCGGCAGTGGCCGAAGAACCTGCTCGTCTTCGCGGCGCCACTGGCGGCGGCGTCGCTGGGGCGGGACGACGGCCTCGGGTACGCGCTGGTGGCCGCCGTCGTGTTCACCGTGGCCGCGGCCGCCGTGTACTTCGTCAACGACGTGGTAGACGCGGACCGGGACCGGCTGCATCCGGTCAAGCGGAACCGTGCCGTGGCGTCGGGCCGGCTCCCCCGCTCCCACGCGGTGGTGCTGGCGGTCCTCGGCCTGCTGGCCGCCGAGGCGGCGTGCCTGTGGCTCGGGGAGCCCACGCTGGCCGTGCTGGTCGCCGTCTACGTGGCCTTCTCCTTCATGTACACGTTCGCGCTCAAGCACATCCCCGTGGTCGAGCTGGCGTTCGTGGCCGCGGGCTTCGTGCTGCGCGCGCTCGGCGGCGCGTCCGCGACCCGGGTTCCCCCGTCCGGCTGGTTCCTGGTGGTGTGCAGCCTGGGCGCGCTGCTGGTCGCGATCGCCAAGCGGTACACCGAGCTCGCCCTGCTCGGCCCGGAGGCCGCCATCCACCGGCCGGTCATGCGCTGGTACACGCCGGGACTGCTGCGGGTGAGCCAGCGCATCGCCGCCGGCGTCATGATCGCCGCCTACCTGCTGTGGGCTTACAGCCAGGACGGCACCTGGACCCGCACCCTGCACCTGCTCAGCGCGCTGCCGCTGGCCGCGGCGCTGCTGCGGTTCGACTGGCTCACCGCCTACCAGCCGGCCAAGCCGGTCGAGGACCTGATCGCCCGGGACAAGCTGATGATCTGCTGCGAGCTGGCCTGGCTGGCGCTGTTCGCAGGCGGCCTGTAGTGGCGGCCGTGGCCCAGCGGGAGGCCGGGCGGCTGCTGACCGGCTGGGGTCGCACCTCGGCGTCCCGCGCCCGGGTGGTCGGCCCGCTGCCGGCCGAGCGGCTCCGGGCCCTGGTGGCCGCCCGGCCCCAGGGCGGCGTGCTGGCCCGCGGCGCGGGCCGCAGCTACGGGGATGCGGCCCAGAACGCGGGCGGGGTCGTGCTGGACCCGGTGACCGCGCCGCGCATCGACCTGGACCTGGACGCGGCCACGGTCCGGGTCTCGGCGTCCACCACCTTCGCGGAGCTGCTCACGCGGATCGTGCCGGAAGGCCTGCTGCTGCCGGTGCTGCCGGGCACCAGCCACCTCACGGTCGGCGGCGCGGTGGCCGCCGACGTGCACGGCAAGAACCAGCGCAGCGACGGCAGCCTGGGCCAGTGGATCGAGGAGATCGAAATCCTCGATGGGACCGGGGAGGTCCGCCGGCTCACCCCGGACGGCGACCCGGACGGGTTCCGGGCCACGGTGGGCGGGATGGGCCTGACCGGGGTCATCCTCGGCGCCACGATCCGGCTGCAGCGCATCCGCAGCGCGCAGATGCTGATCAGCACGC
>JAOPYP010000639.1 GCA_025964635.1 Actinomycetes bacterium
TGCTCATGTTCGCCATGTTCGGCGCCATGTTCTTCATGACCTTCTACCTCGAGAACGTGCACGGCCTCGACCCCATCAGCGCCGGCATCCACCTGCTCCCGATGACCGCGATGCTGATCATCGGCGCTCCCCTGTCCGGGGCAGTGATCACCAGGGTGGGACCGCGGCTGCCGATGATGGCCGGAATGCTGCTGGCCGCGGTGGCCATGTCCGGCCTGTCCCGGCTGACGGCGACCGCGAACCCGGACGACACCATTGCCTGGTTCATCCTGCTCGGCCTCGGCCTGGCCCCGGTCATGGTCGGCGCGACCGAAGTCATCGTCGGCAACGCCCCCGTCCGGCTGGCCGGCGTGGCCAGCGGCCTGCAGTCCACCGCCATGCAGCTCGGTGGCACCCTCGGCACCGCCATCCTCGGCGCCGTCCTGTCCGCCAGGATCAGCAGCACGCTGCCCGCCAGCTGGCACACCGCCCGCCTCCCCGCACTCACCGGGGCCCAGCTAGCCCAGGTGAAAAGCGCCGTCTCCGTCGGCGCAGCGCCGGTGACCGGGAGCACGCCGCCCCGGGTGGCCACTGTGATCACCCAGATCAGCCACGACACCTTCGCGGCCGGGATGCACAACGCCTTCCTGGTCGCCGCCGCCGTCGCCCTCACTGGCGCCGCCATCGCCCTCATCACCAAACGCGGCACCGCCACCACCGAAACCCACGCCCGCATCTGACCCGCACAAAGCCGGGATCAGCCCGATTCACGGCTCCGTATCCGGAAGGAAGAACGTCATGTCCGCACTGCTCAACCGCAAGCCGGTGCTCTGGTTCCTGTTCCTGTTCAACGCCGCCGTCGCCGTCACCGCAGGCGCCGCCGGCAGCCACCTCCACCTCCAGGGCCACAGCCTCCACGGCTCCCAGCAGGTCATGACCGCAACCGGAATGGGCATCGTCGCGCTCGGGGCAGGCGCCGCCCTGTTCCTGCGCCGCCCCAAGCGGGCCTGACCGGCCTGCCCTCACCACCCGGTCCGCGACCCAGCCAGTCCCTCCAGACAGAAAGACAGCGAAACCCGCTCCGCGCAAACGCCGGGGCGGGTTCTCGCGTCTCCTGCGGAGACGTTGCGCGGATCCGGAACGACGCAGAAACCGGTACCGGATCCAGCCGGCGCGGCCATCCATGGCCTGGTGGCCTGTCGTAGCGTGACCCGCATGGACTCCACGCACCTGGGCCGCAGCGGCGTGTCCGTGCAGGCGCACCCCGGGGTTGTGTGTGATGCACCGCAGTACCGGGCGTGGTTGGCCAGGAAGACCCGGTCCGCCACCAGCAACATAGCTACCAAATTCTGGAAATCTGTTGCTAGTTTCTGGATGCGAGCGTAGCGTGAAAGGCACGCACCGGAACTCAACTGCCGAGGGCGGCCAGCTACCCGGGGCTACCGGAGGAGCGCATGCTCACCGGCCTGGTCATCATCAGGGCCGTGCTCATGGCGCTCGGAGTGGCCGCGAACCCGGCTGAGGCTGTCGGTGCCCGATGCGAGCCGCCGGGCCAGATCCCTGGCCTGGCGGCTGCGGCAGCGGCAGCGGTGACACGATGAACACCTTCACCGCCAAAGATCTCGAGGCCACGGACCTTCTGGCCCTGGCCCGGCTCGACGACGACGGCGCGCCGTGTTCCGGCGGCCCGCCGCATCCGCAGCTTGCCCGTCCCATACCGGACATGATCGCCACCGCGCAAAGAGCCCATAGACCCCAACCCGCGCTAGGGGCGTCCAGATCCGCCCGCAGCATCGCATTAACAGTGCCCTCATAGGGATCGAGCACCGATGCCCGCGGCCGCGGAGCCTTACGCGCCCTGGGCCAGGCAGAGGTCAGAGCCTCCCGGCTCACCCGCCGGTGCACCCGGTACCTGCGGGTCAGCTCCCGGGCCGACGGTGCTAGTCGCCGTTGGTCAGGCGCCCGTTGGTCCGGCCGGCGGCCGCCTTGCTGCCGGTCTCGGCGGGCGGCGCGTCGGGCATCTCGCCGGGCCTGGGCACGCCTTTGAACGTGAACTGCGCTTCCTCGCCCGTGCCGCCCTCGGCGTCCACGATGACGATCTGGCCCGCCTTGAGCTCACCGAACAGGATCTTCTCCGACAGATTGTCCTCGATCGACCGCTGGATGGTGCGCCGCAGTGGCCGCGCCCCGAGCACCGGGTCGTAGCCGCGCACGGCCAGCAGCGCCTTAGCGTCCGGACGCAGTTCCAGGCCCATGTCCCGGTCCTTCAGCCGCTCATCTACCTTGGCGATCATCAGGTCCACGATCGTGACGATCTCCTCCTGGCTGAGCTGATGGAACACGATCGTGTCATCGACGCGGTTCATGAACTCCGGCCTGAAGTGGTGCCTCAGCTCCTCCTGAACCTTGGCCTTCATCCGCTCGTACGAGCCCTTCGACTCGCCCGCCCGGGCGAAACCCACGGACACTCCCTTGGAGATATCCCTGGTGCCCAGGTTGGTGGTCATGATGATGACCGTGTTCTTGAAGTCCACCAGCCTGCCCTGGGCGTCGGTCAGCCGGCCGTCTTCCAGGATCTGCAGCAGCGAGTTGAAGATGTCCGGGTGGGCCTTCTCGATCTCGTCGAACAGGACCACGG
>JAOPYP010000661.1 GCA_025964635.1 Actinomycetes bacterium
CCCGCCGCGAGGCAGCACTGACGCCGGAACCGGGGCAGATCCCGGACCCGGGTGCGGTTGATGATGATCGCTGCGGCGGGCATGGGGCTGGATCAGGCTAAGCCATGCCGTTCGCCGCCCGGGCCTCAGCACGCGCATGACCCGCGCGGCATCCCCCGCCCGGCCGCAGGGTGCCCGGCGGGCCGCTACTGGCTGGCCGGCGAGCGCACCTGCCGGAAGCCGGGCGGGATGGTGATCGGTATCCCTCGGGATCACCGCTCAGCGTGCGCCAGTGCCGCAGCAGCCGTTCTACCGCGGTCTGCAGCAGATCCTGGCCCGCCTCACGACTGCCGGTGAGCAGGACCGCCGTGCGCAGCAGCCGGTCCGCGCGCTCGGCCAGGAACTGCTCCAGTTCGGCGACCGCCCGGTCATTCGCCATTGGCCGTCCTCCTTTCGCCCATCAAGCACGAAGGAGCCGGCTAGCACGTTCCGCCGATCCGGCGGCGTTCTCCGGCGGCGGATGGCCCACGGGCGGGTCAGCGGCGGCGGATGAGCATCTCCTCGTCCAGCCGCCACGTGCGGCGGCCGTCCGCGGAGACCTCGCCGGTCCACCGGAAGGACTCCGGGGCGGGCCCGGGGGTGATGTCCCGGAAGGCCCAGCGCTCGGCGGGGTCGTCGTCCAGCCCGTCGAGGATGATGTCATCGCCCTCGGGCCGGCCGATGAACCGGCGGACCCGGCCGTTGAGCGGATCGACCCAGGTCGACCGCCACGCCCCCAGGGCCGGGTCGTAGAAGCGGAGCGTGGTGCCGTGAAACGGGCGCAGCCCGGGTGGCGCCGCGCCGGACGAGGGGACCCGCCACACGTCCTGGATGGCCCGCCCGCCCAGGACCCAGCCGACGTGCAGGTCGCCGGCCATGGTGGCCGGGTTCCCGTCCCGGCCGGTGCCGCGCCATTCGATATCCCAGGCGCCGGCGAACCGCCCGAACAGGGCCAGCGGCCCGGCCAGATCCGGGTCCGGCCCCGCGGCGTGCAGCACGTCGGGCCAACCCACCATGCCGCCACGCTATCCAGCGCCCGCCGGGCCGGTCGAGCCAATTACCAGGTGGGCCGGAGCGGGCCGTGTGGGGCGATGCGGAGCAGGTCGTGCTCGAGCGCGCGCAGCCGGTCCTCGCCGAGGATGGCGGCCCACGGGCGCACGGCGTCAGCCGTGGCCGCCTCGGCGGCCCGGGTACAGGCCCAGCCCTTGCCGGTCAGCGTGATCAGCCGGGCCCGGGCGTCGTCCGGGTGGCGGCTGCGCTGCACGTAGCCCTTGGCGATGAGCTCGTCCACGAGCTGGGCCGCGGCCTGCCGGGTGACGTCGAGATGCTCGGCGAGCTGGGTGATGGTCGCCCCGGCGGGAGCCAGCCGGGCGAACGCGAAGCCGTGCGCGGGACGCACGTCATCGAACCCGCGGGCGCGCACCCCGGCCGAGATCCCGTCCACCAGGGCCCGGCTCACCGACAGGAGCCCGACGGCCAGGGCCTCAGGGTCATGATGCTGCATCTTCCCAGCTTGACAGATTAGGCAAGTAGCTTGAACATATGAGCAAGCTACTTGCCTATGCTGGAGAGGAACATCCATGCCCGTCATCCACGCCGCCCAGTCGGTCGTGCACCAGATGCACGGCACCAGCTTCACGTCCTACGCCACCCCGTCGCGCGGCAGCCGGGAACTGTGCGCCTGGCGGATCGAGATCCCGGGCGGCACCGAGGGCGTGCCGCACCATGTCTCCCGGGAGGAGGTGCTCTACGTCCTCAGCGGCACGCTCCGGGTCACCGTGGACGGCGAGGCCGGGGACGCCACGGCCGGGGACGTGGTCCTGGTGCCGGCCGGGGCTCAGTTCGCGGCCGGCAACCTGGCCGGCGGGCCGGCGGCGGCCTGGGTGACCACAACGGTCGGGTTCGCGGGGGTCCTGCCGGATGGATCCTGGTTCACTCCGCCCTGGACCCGCTGACCGGGCCGGGCCGCGGGGTACCCTCACGATGAGTGGACAAGGCCAGCGAGGACCAGGTCAGCGTGGAGGCGGCGGGCGAGGCGCCCGCCGCGCCGCGCCGTCCGTCCATCCGGCCGTACTCACGGCTGATCCCGGCCGGCCTGCTCCTGATCCTGGCCGTCCTGACCCTGAACGTGCTGGTGCACGGCCCGCTCACCGGGCTGGACGAGCGGATCCGCGCGGCCGTGCTGGCCCGGGCCGATTCGCCCGCCTGGCGGTGGCTCGCCGCCACCCCGCACCGGCCCGCCCTGCTCCTCACCGATCTCGGCATGACCACCGTGGCCGTGCCGGTGCTGGCGGCGGTCGCGCTGGCCCTGGCCATCCGGCGGCACACGATCCGCCCCGTGCTCATCGCCCTGACCGGCGTGGTGCTGCTGATCGCCACCGTCATCCCGGCGAAAATCATCATCGGCCGCCCCGGGCCCGGCATGCCCGCGGTCATCCCGGGCCAGCTGGGCGCCTTCCCGTCCGGGCACACCAGCACGGCGTGCGTCTGCTTTTCCCTGGCCGTGCTGATGCTGGTGGCCGGCCAGCATGGCCGGATCCGGTACCTGGCCCTGGCCGGGCTGGCTGTGCTGTGGCTCGCGGTCGGGGCCGCCCTGGTCTGGTGTGACTACCACTGGTTCACGGACGTGGTCGCGGGCTGGGCCCTGTCCGGGCTGCTCATCCAGCTCACGTTCTGGATCAACCGGCGACTACAGCGGGCGTGACCCCGCAGGGCATCCACCGCGCGGCCGGACGCGGCGGGTGCCCTGCGGGTCAGGGACTGCTACCGGCGGCCGCTCCCCGGCCAGGGCAGCCGGTACGCGCGGTACGTGTTGACCCCGGCCGGGAACTCGGCGTTGAACAGCAACTGCCCGGACGGGCTGAACTCCGAGACGTAGGGCAGGATCCCCCAGCCGACGAACCGGTCACGGTTGCGGGTGGTCTGCACGTTGCCCTGGGACGCGGCGGACAGGCCCTCCGGCTGATTGTCCGAGGCGACCAGCGTGGCGGTCCTGGCCCGCTCGTTGAGCCGGACGGTGATGGCCCGGCTGTACGGCAGCTCCGCGGTGGCGGACGCCTCGTTGTCGAAGAACGTGTAGGTGTCGTGGCCGACCGCCTCCGGGTCGTGCTGCCAGGCGAACGCCTCACCCGCGCTGTCCAGCACCTGCCCGGGTGCCGCCTTGATGGCGAACGAGCTGTCCTTGCCGCCCAGCTGCCAGATGACCTTCCCGGTGCGCAGGCTCACCTTGTAGGTGGTCCAGGTGTCCCGGGCGTCGATCAGCAGGTTGCCGTCGGTGTCCAGGTGCACGGCGTTGACGTGGAACCAGTCCCACGGGGTGCTGGCCGAGGCGGGCAGCGGCTGCTCGCTCTGGCTGTACGGGACGTGGTCCGCGCTGTTCCACTGGAACAGGACCCTGCCGGTGCGGATGTCGATCTCCTGGACGATCCCGTTGATGACTTCCTGATTCGGCGGCCCGCCGATGGAGGTCAGGTCGGCGGTGGCCGTCGCGTAGCTCAGGACGAGCGCGGTATTCCAGGGCGTGATGAGGAATTCGTGCCCGTCCGCGGCGTAGCCGTTGCCCGCCTGGACGGCGGCGATCTGCTGGTAATGGTCGTTGTAGATGTAGTCGGTCCCGCTGGACAGGCCACCCAGGCCGGTGCCCTGCCACCAGGTGAGGACCGGGTGCCCCCGGTAGGTCTGGGTGCGGAAGTCGGCCGCTTCCTGCCCGGCCGGCACCGGGTGGAACCAGACCACGTGACCGGCGTTGTTGATGATCTCCGCGCCGTTGGCGTAGCTGGAGGTGTCCCCGAATGGGGAGATGAAGATGTCTCCGTTGCCATTGTTCGCACCCGCGGTGAGCACCGTGACCGGCGGCGGGTCCGCCGGGGCCGCCGCCGAGGCCGGCGCGGACACCGCCAGGGAGGCGGGAAGCGCCCCCGCGAGGAGCGCGGCCGCCGCGGCCCGCCAGGACCGCCGGGAACGCCAGGGCCGCGCCGGGTGGCTGCCGCGAATTAATGACCTGGTGTGCATGGGCGTCTGCCTTCCTAGGAGGATGACCCGCGGGTCCGCGCCATGATCAGCACGAGCCCTCCGGCACGGTACCCGATTTTCCTAGGAAGTAGACCTATTAGATAGGTATAGACGGTGGGGCGTGCGTCACGGACCGCGCGCGATGGCGGGCGGCCAGGATGTGGCGGCGGGACAGCGGGGCGAGCACCGGGGAGGGGCCCGGCCACGCACAGCCCAGCGGCCGGCGTGGCCGGGTCTTCGCGGCGCCTCGAGGTGAGGCACCGCACCCGGCCAGCCGGCCGCTGGGCTCGCTACGGCGTGGCCGCACCATCGCGGCCTGGACGCCTCAGCGCATGAGACCGGCCAGCATGTCGCGGTAGCGGTCGGTACCCGGCGCGCCGGGCGTGCCGTTGCCCGGCTGTGAGCCACCCGGGCTGACGGCCGGAGTCCCCGGCCGGGGCGTGCCCGGACGGGCCACCGCGGGACGGGCTGCCGCGGGCCGGGCCATGCCCGGCTTCGCCGCCGTGCCCGCCTTCTTGGCCAGTCCCGGCTTCGCGGCCAGGCCGGGCCGGGCCGTCGTCCGCGGCTTCATCGCGGTCCGCGGCTTCGTCGCCGTGGCGGACTTGGGCTTCGCGGCTGACCGGGATGACGCGGCCGTCTTCGGCCTGGTGATCGTCCTGGGCTTCGCGATCGTGCCCGCCCTGGCGATCGGGCCCGGCTTCGCGGTCGCCCGCGGCCGGGAAGCCGGCTTCGGCTTGGCGGCCATCCGGCCCGCCGCGGTCCGGGACGACACCGTCCGGGCCGAGGCGACCGTCCGGGATGAGGCGGGCCGGGACGCGGTCGCCCGCGGCTTGGCCGTCTTCCCCGGGCGGGCCGTGGCCGACTTCGCCGTCGCCGGCTTGCGGGCCATGGCCGTGGTCCGGGACCGGGACGTCGTCGCTGACGTGCCGGCCACGGTGCGGGACCTGGCCGCGGTCCGGGACTTCGCCGCCGTCCGGGGCCGGCCGGGCGTCTTGGGCTTCGCGGCCGCCCTGCTCTTCGCGGCCGGCTTCGGCTTGGCGGCGGTCCCCGGCTTCGGGGCCGTCCTCGAACTGGCCGCCCTCTTGGGCTTCGCGCCGCTCTTCGGCTTCACCGTCCTCGAGCCCGCCGTGCTCCGGGGCTTCGCCCGGCTCTTCGGCTTCGCCGTGGGCCGGCTCCGCGCCCCCGCGGCCGCGGGTGCGGCCGAAACCGTCATCGCCGCCCCGGTCAGCGCCTTGGCTGCGGATGACATGGCCTTGGTCGCGATGTTCATCGCCTGCATGGCGCCGGACATCGTCTTGGTCGCGGTGTTCATCGCCTGCATGGCGGTGGACATGGTCTTCGCTGACGAGGTGGCCTTAGTGGCCGCCGCCGCCATCTGGGTCGCCGACGAGGCGACCTTCACGGCCGCGGAGGACACAGTCCTCGCGGCAGCTCCTGTGGAACGCATGCTCCCCGCCCCCGTGGCCGCGCCGCGCATTGGCTTGGCGGCGGTCGCCTTCGTACTGGTCCTGGATTTCCGATTGCCGACGGCATTCTTGGCCACACCGTTGCGAATCGCTCCGGTACGCGCGGTCGCCGCTGATTTGCGGCGAACAGCCGTGCGTGCCGTGGTTTGCACAGGCATTGATCTCCCCCCGTAATTGATCAATTACGCAGTGCTCTATTCCACGATTGGCAGGTTCTTACACCACCGCAGAGAAAGTGTTCATCGCCCGTGTTCATGACACCGCGGAAAGGAACTGTGCCAGTTCAGTGGTGGTAGGTGCGGTAGCCGGCCCGCGCCGCGTTACCGAGATGGCCGCCGCGGCATTGGCCTGCCGGGCCGCTTCCGCGGCGTCAGCCCCGGCGGCCAGGGCGGCGATGAAGGCGCCGGTGTGCGTGTCGCCCGCCCCGCTGGAGTCGAGTTCGGCGACCGGGAAGCCCGGCACCGCGAGCGGTTCCGTTGCGGAAAAACCCAGCAGGCAGCCGTCCGGTCCGGTGCGGACCAGCACGCCCGCACCGCGGCGGCCGTGACGGGCCAGGCGACCCGCCAGCGCGCGCGCCGCCGCGGGAGGGCCGTCCGCTCCGGTCAGCGCGGCGGCCTCGCGCGCGTTGCAGGTCAGCCAGTCGGCCCGGCGCAGCACCTGGTCGAGCGCGTCCGGAGGGATGGACGTGACCAGCGGCCCGGGGTCGAACACGACCGTGGCCGGCGCGGGCAGCCGGGTGAGCCAGCCGAGCAGCGCGCCGCGGTTGCTGGGGTGCAGCAGGCCGTACCCGGACAGGGTGGCCGCGTCGCCGGGCCGGGCGGTCACGCCGGCCAGGGCGGCCGCGGTCAGCGTGGCCTCCGCGCCGCGGCTGGTCACGAACGTCCGTTCGGCGGCGTCGTCCACCATGCTGACCACGAAGCCGGTGTCCAGGTCCGGCTGGGCCGGCTGGAGCACCTCGATGCCCTCGGCGGCCAGGCCGGCGCGGGCCAGGCCGGCGAACGGCCCGGTGCCGTGCGCCCCCGCGTAGGTCACCGGCAGCCCCTGCCGGGCCGCCGCGGCCATCACGTTGAACCCGCCGCCCGGAGCGAGCAGGGACCCGTGGGCCAGCACGTCGCCGCCGCGGCCCGGCAGCGCCGGCACGTCCAGCACGATGTCTACGACGACGTTGCCGAGGTACAGCAGCCGCCGGATCACGAGCCGCGCACCGCGAGAAGCCCGGCCGCCACCTCGTCCAGCCGCAGCCCGTTGACCGTGCTGACCGTGGCCCGGGCCTGCTCCGGGAAGGCCGATGCCCCGTGGCACGCGCCGCCGATCGCGCCGGTGATCGCCGCGATCGTGTCGCAGTCCCCGCCGGCCGACGCCGCCATGCGGCAGGCCAGCCAGGGGTCGTCCGGGGCGGCGGCCAGCAGGGCGAACGCGGCGGGCACCGACTCCTGGGTGGCCAGGCTCGTGCCCACCAGCGTGCCCACGAGGTCCAGCACCTCGCCCGGGGGCCGCCCGGCGGTGAGCCCGGTGGCCCAGGTGATCCGCGCCGCCACGTCCGCGGCCGCCACCCAGTGACCGCGCCCCGCCGCCCGCCCGGCG
>JAOPYP010000666.1 GCA_025964635.1 Actinomycetes bacterium
ACCACTTCGCGGGTCCACAGCCATCCCTTGCTGCGGTTTCTCATGGGCCACCGTCCAGGGCCGGGGAGCGCGCAACCATGACGTCCCCCCGCAACCGCCACAGCACCGAATGTAGCAACTGACCGCCGCACGGCGCGGTCCAGAGCCGAAGTTCCGCGCCATGTCCGGGGCGGGACGCCGGGCCCGGTGCCGGCGGACGGGCTAGCTAATCGCCGTCCCGGTCGCCGGGTCGAAGAAGTGCACGAGAGCCGCTGGACTCCCAGGGCCGGGGCGCTTCGTGATCAACCGATTGGTGTCGTCCCGGCGACACCAATCGGTTGATCACGAAGAGAAAGCTGCGGCGCGCGGCGCCCGCCGCTTCCGTGCCCGCCGCTTCCGCTCCCGCCGAGTCAGTGCCCGCCGCTTCCGTGCCCGCCGAGTTAGCGCACGGCTCCGGCCGCGCCGCTACCCGGCTCCGGCCGCGCCGGTCAGACCTGGACGAACTCGATGCCGGCCAGCTGGCAGAACACCTTCCAGTCCACCGCGTGGTGGCCCAGGTTCATCACCTCGTGGTGCGGGCCGCCCGCGGCCAGCCAGCCGTTCAGGCAGGCCCGGACGCCTGACGCGGGCCGGAACTGGCCGTAGGGCATCTCCAGCGCGGGGAGTTCCTGGCTGTCCAGGTTCTCGCCCTCGGCGCACACCAGCCGGAACCGCGTCCCCTCCAGCGACACCAGGGCGGCCAGGGTGGCCGGGCCCGGCTGGTACTGGAACAGGAACGTGGGCGGGTCCGCCAGCCGGCCGATACCGAGCGGCCGCTTGATCAGCTTCACCGGCCGGTCCGGGCGGGCGATCTTCCAGTTGCCCTCGCCCATGTGGCTCTGCAGGATCGAGTCGGACGGGAAGTCCATTGCGTACATCTCGGTGAAGTGCGCGTCGCCGATCAGCTCATGGCCGGCCGAGACCAGGCAGGCGGTGAGGACGTCCCCCTCGGCCGCGTACCCGTAGCCCTTGGCCATCAGCGACGAGGCGGCGGCCAGCGGGAGCCGGCTGAACCGGCCGTCGTCGCCGATCGCGTCGAAGTGCGCGGTGTACGCGCCGAAGCCGCGGTCGATGAGGATCTGCTCGATGGCCACCTGCATCCGAGCGTGGTCGGCCCGTTCCTCGGCGGACAGCCGCGGGTCGATCTCGAAGTTCTCGTCCTCGAACGCGATGACCTCGTTCGCCTGGGCGTCCGTGACCTCCAGCATGCCGCGGTACATGTCCCCCGGCGCGACCGCGAGGATCTCCGGCCCGAGCGACCTGACCAGCGCGGACTCGTCCACCCGGATGTCGCCCATGTCGTTCATGGCGTAGCCGAAGATCGCCGTCTTCAGCGACTTCCACCGGGTCACCGCGGCCGCCGCGCGGGCCCACCGGGCCACGTCCTGGCGGAACGAGTCGCTCTTCCAGTCGTCGGTGAGCACGGCGAACCGCTTGCCCCCGCGGACCATCGCGTTCGCGGTGTCCTGGGCGCCGTGCACGCCCTGGTTGTAGGTCATGTCCGCCATGTCCCAGGCCGGGGTGACGTTCGGCTCGGGCTGGATGTTGGCCAGCAGCACCGGCAGCCGGGACTCCGACAGCAGCCGGGCCACGCGCATCGCGGGCCCGTAGGTCAGCATCACGACCATGATCCCGTCGAGGTCGGAGCCCTCGAACTCGCGCATGGCGCGCTCCGCGTCCTCCCGGTACTTGATCGCCTTGCTCGGGATGAACTCACCCACGCCGGCGAGGCGGGCCGCGAGTTCGGCGGCGTACCCCTCCTGGCGCTGGGCGATGCCCGGGATCATGTCGTCATAGAGATCCTGCATGATCCCCAGGATCCCGATGCGCGGCTTGCGTTGGCTCATCACTTTCCTTCCGGCCGCTGGCCATATTCCTGCGTGTACCGCCGGTGCAGCGCGTCCACCTGATCCTGGGCCAGCGGCGTGAGCTCGCCGTAGGCCTGGGCCAGGTGCACGGTGCGGGCAGCGTCCTCGCACATCACCGCGGCCTTGACCGCGTCACGCGCGGTAGGACCGATGGTGAACACCCCGTGGCTGCGCATGAGCACGGCGGGGGAGCGGTGACCGGTGAGGGTGCTCACGATGCCGCGGCCGATCTCGTCGCTGCCGATCAGCGCGAACGGCCCGAGCGGGATCTCCCCGCCGAACTCGTCGGCCATCGCCGTGATCACGCACGGCACCGCCTCGCCCCGGGCGGCCCACGCCGTGGCGTAGGTGGAGTGGGTGTGCACCACCCCGCCCACCTCGGGCATGTGCCGGTAGACGTAGGCGTGCGTCGCGGTGTCGCTGGACGGGCTGAGCGCGTCGTCCACAGCGTTGCCGTCCAGGTCGCACAGGACCATCGACTCCGGGGTCAGGTCGGGGTACGCGACGCCGCTCGGCTTGATCACCATCAGGTCGGCGCCGCCGGGGCCCGCGCCGGGCACCCGGGCGGAGATGTTGCCGGAGGTCCAGGCGACCAGGCCGTTGTCCACGAGCGCGGCGTGCAGGGCGCAGACCCCTTCGCGGGCACGGGTGATCGCCGTGTAGGTCGCGTGGTCGGTGGTCATCGCTGGCTGCCTTCCGGGGTCGGGGTCTCCTGCTGGCCGGGGCCCGCCGTGCTGGGCGGCCCGGTCCCGGGCTCGGCGGCTCCGGATCCCGCCGGTTGGGCGGCGCCCGGTTCGGCGGCGAGGACGCGGTCGCGCAGCGCCCGCAGCCGGTGCATGACCTCGTTGGGGCCCCGGCCGAAGTAGTCGTGTAGCCGCACGTACTCGGCGTACAGGTCGTCGTAGACGTCGGCGCTCGCCGGGTCGGGCGCGTACACCGCGTCCCGCTTGCTGCCCATGGCCGCGGCGGCGGCCGGCACGTCAGGGTAGGCCCCGGCGGCGACCGCGGCGTGGATTCCCGAGCCGAGTGCGGGGCCCTGGCCGGAGGAGATGACGCTGAGCGGCCGCCGGAGCACGTCCGCGTAGACCTGCATCACGAACGAGTCCCTGAGCAGTCCGCCGGCCACCACGAACTCGGTGACCTCGACGCCCGACGCCGAGAACGCGTCGATGATGACCCGGGTGCCGAACGCGGTCGATTCCACCAGGGCGCGGTAGATGTCCGGCGGCCGGGTGGCCAGGGTCAGGCCCACGATTGCACCGGACAGCTGGACGTCGACCAGCACCGATCGGTTGCCGTTCAGCCAGTCCAGGGCGATCAGCCCGTGCGCGCCGGCCGGCTGGCTGGCGGCCTCCGCCGACAGCAGCTCGAACAGGGACACGCCGCGCCGCTCGGCCTCGTCCCGGTAGTCGGCCGGGACGGCGTGATCGAGGAACCAGGCAAAGATGTCGCCCACCCCGCTCTGCCCGGCCTCGTAACCGAACTTTCCCGCGACGATGCCGCCGTCCACCACCCCGCACATGCCGGGCACCTCGGCGAGCGTCGCGGAGTTCATCACGTGGCAGGTGGAGGTGCCCATGATCGCCACCATCTGGCCGGGCGCGATGGCGTTGGCGGCGGGCGGGGTGACGTGCGCGTCCACGTTGCCCACGGCCACGGCGATGCCCTCGGGCAGCCCGGTCCACCCGGCCGCCTCGGCGGTCAGCCCGCCCGCGCGGGCGCCGAGCGGCAAGACCGGGTGGGCCAGCTTGTCCTCGGCGAAGCTGGCGAAGCCGGGGTTGAGCGCGCCCAGGAAGTCCGCCGAGGGGTAGTGGCCGTCCTGGAAGATGCCCTTGTAGCCGGCGGTGCAGGTGTTGCGGGTCTCGGTGCCGCACAGCTGCCAGATGATCCAGTCGGCCGCCTCGATCCAGCGGTCCGCCTGCCGGTAGGTGTCCGGGTCCTCCTCCAGCAACTGGAGGCCCTTGGCGAACTGCCACTCCGACGAGATCTTGCCGCCGTACCGGCCGATCCACGGCTCGCCGCGCTCGTGGGCCAGCGCGTTGATCCGGTCCGCCTGGGACTGGGCCGCGTGGTGCTTCCACAGCTTCGGGTAGGCGTGCGGGCGGCCCTCCAGCCCCGGCACCTGGCACAGCGGGGTGCCGTCGCGGCGGGCCGGCAGCACGGTGCAGGCGGTGAAGTCGGTGCCGACGCCGATCACCTGCGCCGGGTCGATGCCGGCCGCCCGGACCGCCGCCGGGACCGCCTCGCGCAGCACGTCCCGGTAATCCTCCGGGTCCTGCAGGGCCCAGTCCGGCGGCAGCGGCTCGCCGGTCGCGGCCAGCTTGGCGTCCATGACCGCGTGCCGGTAGGCGCAGACCGCGGTGCCGACTTCGGCGCCGTCGCTGACCCGGACCACCACCGCGCGGCCGGACAGCGTGCCGAAGTCCACTCCGACGACGTAGCCGTCTTGGGAGGCACCGGTGGCGCCCGGGCCGTCGTCGCTGTCGTGAGCGCTAACAGTCATCGTCGTCCTGTTCTGCCTGCTCAATCTGATCTGTGGTGATTGACGTCCCGTCCGAACCTGTACCTTGATCGCCTGCCTGTGCCCTGGTTGCCTGTGCCCTGGTTGCCCGTGCCCTGGTTGCTGTGCCTGGGGGCCCGTCCGCAGCCCGGTCAGGTCGCGGGGGGTGCGGCGCTGGAGCGGACCACGAACTGCGGGACGACCGGGTCGGCGGGCGCGGCCGCGTCGCGATCGAAGATCAGCCCGACCAGCGCGTCCAGCGCCCGCCGGCCAAGCTCCCCGAAATCCTGCCGCACCGTGGTCAGCGGGGGAAGGAAGTAGGCCGCCTCGGGGATGTCGTCGAACCCGACCACGCTGACGTCCTCCGGTACCCGCCGCCCCTGCTCCGACAGCGCGCGGACCAGGCCGAGCGCCATGTGATCGTTGGCGCAGAGCACGGCGGTCACGCTGCCGTCCCGGGCGAGCTGCTGCCCCATTTCGTACCCGGACGCCGCGGACCAGTCGCCGGAGACCAGGTCCGGCTCGGCGGCCCCGGCCCCGCTCAGCGCCTCCCGCCAGCCCTCCACCCGGGCCTCGGCGTCGAGCCAGGAGGGCGGCCCGCTCAGGTGGTGGACCGTCCGGTGGCCGAGGCCGAGCAGGTACCGGGTGGCCAGCGCCGCCCCCTCGGCGTTGTCCACCGCGACCGAGTGCACCGGGGGGGTGGCCCGGCAGCCCACGGCGACGAGCGGGATGTCGGTCGGGCAGTCGGTCAGCGCGTCCACCGCGGAGACCTGCGCGGTGATGACGATGATGCCCTCGACCCCCTGCCCCGCGAAGCGCTCCACCGAGTCCAGCACGGAGCGTCGGTCCAGGGTCGGGGTGCTGGCGATGGAGACGAAGTAGGTGTCCTGCGCCGCCCGCTCGATGCCGTAGAGCATCGAGGCCGGCCCGTACAGGGTGGTGTCGAAGCTGATCACGCCCAGGGTGTGGGTCCGCCGGGTGACCAGGGTCCGGGCCGCGGCGTTCGGCCGGTAGCCGAGCTCGCTGATCGCGGCCAGGACCAGCTGCCTGGTCTGCGGGCGGACGTTGGGATGGTCGTTGAGGACCCGGGACACGGTCTGATGAGAGACGCCGGCCAGCTGGGCCACGTCGGTCATGACCGGAGGGCGGCTGCGCCCGCGATCAGTAACTGCCACCTACCGCCTCCTTCCGCCGTCTCGTCCCGCCGCCCGGGGCTCCGCTGCCTCGACCCGCCCGGATTCCGCCGGCCGTTCTGCGCTGCCGCGTTACAGGGTTCTGCGTGCGTCGTGCCTGGTGGGGCCCGCTGCCCCGTCCTGCCTGGCGCCTCGCCGAATCTTTGCCGCCGCCTTACCGTATTCACCCATGGCCAGACTCAATAGCCACAGATAACACCTTGTGTACCCACTTGCTGGATACAAGTATGCGGATTCCGTTTCGGTGCCCGGGGGGATTGTGACCGCTCACAAGATCCTGGGTCAAGCTGGCCCCGGGCCGGGGCCTCCGGGCGGCCCCCGGCCGGGCCGGAGGCGGGCCGCTCATGACGTCCCCGGGCTGGTTGAGCCACGGGTGACCAGGCGGCAGGGGACGGTGTGCACGCCGTGCGTGGGCTCCTTGCTGATGGCCAGCAGCAGATGCTGCGCGGCCACCCGGCCGACGTCCTCCAGGCACATATCGACGCTGGTCAGAGAGGGATCGGCGCCGAGCACCATGGGACTCCAGTTGTCGAAACCGACCAGGGCGATGTCCTCGGGTACCCGGCAGCCGATCAGCCGCAGGGTGTCGGAGACGCCGCGGGCGATCTGGTCGCTGCCGCAGAAGATCGCGTCGACCCCGGGTGTGGTGCGCATCACCAGCCGGGCCGCCTCCCGGCCCCAGGCCTCGCTCCACTCGCCGTAGAGCACGTCGTTGGCGGTGAAGGGCAGGCCCGCCCCGGCCATCGCATCGCAGAAGCCCCGCGCGCGCTTGCGGGCCGCGAGGAACCGCTCCGGGCCGGTGATGTGGCCGAACCTGCGGCGCCCCAGGGCCAGCAGGTGCTCGGCGGCCAGCCGCCCGCCGCCCGCGTCGTCGGGCAGGATGGCGGGCTCGTCGCTGTCCATCGACTGGGTCATCGCGTAGACGACGGGGACGCCCAGGGTCAGGCCGATGCTGGGCCGCGGCTCGATCCGCCGCCCGGCCACGATGAGGCCGTCCACCCGGCGGGACAGCAGCATGTCCAGGTACTGCCGCTCGCGCTCCGGCTCGTCCCTGGTGTCGCACATGAAGACCGAGATCTGGCCGGCCCCCAGCGCGTCCTCGGCGCCCAGCATGACCGGGATGCTGAACCGGCCGAAGCTGTCCGTGGTGATCACGCCGACCGTGAAGGTCCGCCCGGCCAGCAGGCCGCGGGCCAGCACGTTGGGCGCGAAGCCGAGTTCGCGGGCGGCGGCGGCCACCCGGTCCCGGGTCTCGGCGCGCAGCTTGCCCTGGCCGTTGAGGGCCTTGGATGCGGTCCCGATCGAGACGCCAGCGAGGGCGGCCACGTCCCGGATAGTCGCCCGCTTCAGGTTAGGCCCCGGCGCGGGCAATCCCTTGCTCCATGGTCGTCCTTGTCCTCCGGGGCCGCGATCGTCCGAGACGAGGCGGTTTAACCAGTCTTGACGCTGCCCCTCGTGGGTCCTAGCTTACGGAGGAAAACGTATTCCTAGAAAGGGCCAGTGCATGACCGCCTCCGGTGAGTCCCAGGCTGGCCGCGGGCCGGCCGTTCCCTCGGCGTCCGCCTCGGTCGCGCACCAGCCGCTGCCGGGCGGGGGTGCCCGGCTGTCCGCCGGGCTGCTGCACGCCTGGCAGCAACGTAACGCCGGGGCCAGCCTGCCCCTGGCGCTGCGCCAGCTCGAGACGGCCGGGAACCTGGCCAACATCCGGCTGGCCATCTCCGGTGCGCGCGAGGGCTACCGGGGCCCGGTGTTCATGGATTCCGACATCTACAAGGTCCTGGAGGCGATCGGCTGGGAACTGGGCCGGTCGCCGGACGAGGGGCTGGCCAGCTTCCTGGCCGAGACGACCGTGCTGCTGGAGAAGGCCCAGCAACCAGACGGCTACCTGAACTCCTGTATCCAGGTCACTGGCCGCCCCCGGTACAGCTTCCTGGCCTGGAGTCACGAGCTGTACTGTGCGGGCCACCTGATCCAGGCCGGTATCGCCTGCCAGCGCGGCGCGGGGGATCCGGCGCTGCTCGCGGTGGCCGGGCGGTTCGCGGACCACCTCGTGGATCACTTCCTGGACAAGCAGGAGGGCATCGACGGCCACCCGATCGTGGAGAGCGCCCTCGCGGAGCTGTACCGGGAGACCGGCCACGAGCCGTACCTGCGGCTGGCCAGCCAGTTCATCGAGCAGCGCGGGCACGGGCTGATCGGGGACTCCGGGTTCGGAAGCCGGTACCTGCAAGATCACGAATCGGTCCGGGACACGGTGACCGAGGTGGGGCACGTGGTCCGGGCGCTCTACCTGGACGCGGGGGTGGCGGATGTCGCCGCGGAGACCGGCGACGCGGCTCTGCTCCAGTCCAGCCTGACCCGGTGGGCCGACATGGTCGCCGCCAAGACCTACCTGACCGGCGGGAACGGGTCGCGGCACGAGGGGGAGAGCTTCGGGGACCGCTTCGAGCTACCGCCGGACCGGGCCTACAACGAGACCTGCGCGGCCATCGCCAGCTTCCAGTGGGCCTGGCGGCTGCTCCTGGCCACCGGGGACAGTGCGTACGCGGACCTGATGGAGCGCGTCCTGTACAACGGGTTCGCCTCGTCTACCGCTACCGACGGGACCCGGTTCTTCTACGTCAACCCGCTGCAGCGCCGGGCGGACCACTTCGAGAAGGACGATCCGGGCCGGCGCCGGGAGTGGTTCAACTGCGCCTGCTGCCCGCCGAACATCATGCGCACGATGGCCTCGCTGCAGCACTACCTGGCCACGGTCTCCGGCGGCACCCTGTACGTGCAGCAGTTCACCGGCGCGACGCTCAGCGCCGCACTGGCCGGCGGGGTGCTGAGCGTGGAGACGGTCACTGACTACCCCTGGTCCGGCCAGGTGGAGCTGCAGGTGACCAGCGCCCCGCCGCAGGCCTGCGGGCTGGCCGTGCGCGTGCCGGCCTGGTCTGCGCTACCGGAAATTCGCCTCAACGAAAACCTCACCGAGGCCGATGCCGACCGCGGGTACCTGGTGATCCGCCGTCAGTGGCGCCCCGGCGACGTGCTTACCTTCGAACTGGACACCACCCCCCGGCTGACCTTCCCCAGCCGCCGGGCCGAGGCGGTGCAGGGGACGGCCGCGATCGAGCGTGGCCCGCTCGTCTACTGCCTGGAGCAGGCCGACCAGCCCGCCGGGATCGACGTCGCCGACCTGGCCCTCATCCCCGGCGAGCTCGAGGAGACCGGCGCCACTCTCGCGGGCGTCGGCGACACCGTCCTAGTCCGGGCCAGCGCGGTTCACCGGCCCGCGCCGCAGGGCGACGGGCTGCCCTACCACGCCGCGG
>JAOPYP010000694.1 GCA_025964635.1 Actinomycetes bacterium
GGTCGGCGTTGGTGGAGCCGGTTTCCCCGGTCACCCGGATCTCCCGCCACAGGCCCCCGGGGCGGACCAGGCGGGCGTTGAGGGCGGCCGCGTCGAGCGGCGGCCGCAGTGCCGCATCACGACGAGCCGCATCACGACGAGCCGCATCACGACGAGCCGCGTCAGGTAGGGCCATAGTTCCCCATGATCCCAGCCCAGCAGCCCTCCGGCACCCGGGCACCCGCCGCCCGCAACGCGGCCCCCCTGCACAGGTATGTCAATCCACGCCGCCCGGCCGCTGGCCCGACCTCCCGCTCCGTGATCAACCGATTGGTGCTGCTCCGGCAGCACCAATCGGTTGATCACGAACCCGGCGACCGCCCCCAGGGCCACCCTGGTAACACCAGCCACAGAGGCCGCAGCGGGTGCCCGGACCGACGGTCTTTCGTGGACGCTAACGGCCGCGGGAGGGAACCGGCGCCCGGGCCGGGCGGGCGGCCAGCGCCCGGACCAGGGCCAGGACCCCGCCCGCCAGCGCCGCGACGGCCAGGGCCGCGAACGTCACCGCGACCGCGTGCGCCGACACCAGGGTGAACGCCGCACGCTGCGCGGGACTTGGGAGCGTCCCGGCCCGGTTCAGGTACAGGGTGCCGAACGTGGCCACCCCGATCACGATGGCCAGCTGGTTGACGGTGACCACCACCCCGGTCGCGTCCGCCGCGTCGGCGACCGGCACCTGCATCAGCACCGCGGTCATCAGCGGGCTGAACGCCGCGGCCATGCCCGCACCGGTCAGGCCCAGGGCCAGGTACAGCGCCACCCCGCCGGTCCCGCCCCCGTGCAGCAGCGCGGCCATGCACAGCAGGCCGGCCGCGTAGGCGGCGAAGCCCACGATGACCAGGGCGCCGTGCAGCTGCCGCGGCAGCCGCTGCCAGTTGAGACTGACCAGTGCGAACGTGGCCGCGGACGGGGCGAAGATGAGCCCGGCCCGCAGCGGGGTGTCACCCAGCCCGCCCTGCAGGTGGAGCGCCAGCGCGAAGAAGAACCCGCCGAACACGGCCATGGTCACGAATAGGGCGGCCACGCCCAGCGTGACACCGGGCAGGCTCAGCACCCGGCCGGGGATCAGCGGCGATCCGCCCCGGGCCGCCACCCGGCGCTCCACGACGGCGAACAGCCCGAACAGGACCGCGCTGCCGGCCAGGCAGATCCAGCCCCACACGGGCCAGTGCTCAGGCTGGCCGAGGACCAGCGGCAGCACCAGGGCCACCGCGGCCGGGGTGAGCAGGGCCAGGCCGGCGGGGTCCAGACCGCGCCCGCGGTCCGCGGCGCCGTGCGGCAGCATCCGCGCGCCCGTGACCAGCAGGGCCACCCCGATCGGGACGTTGACCAGGAACACGGCGCGCCACCCGCTGCCGAAGAGGTTCGCGGTGACCAGCAGGCCGCCGGCGATCTGCCCGGCGACGGCGCCGCCCGCGATGACCGCCGCGTACAGCCGCATCGCGCCGGCCCGTGACGTCCCGGTGAACGTGCGCTGGATGAGGCTGAGCACCTGCGGGATCATGGCCGCCGCGCCGGCCCCCTGGATGAAGCGCAGGGCAACCAGCATGCCGGTGGAGGTGGCCAGGCCGCAGCCGAGCGAGGCCACGGTGAACAGGGCCAGCCCGGCCAGGAACATCCGGCGGTGCCCCGCGATGTCGCCCAGCCGGGCGCCGGTGACCAGCAGGACCGCGTAGGTGATGACGTACCCGGCGATGACGAGCTGCAGCCCGGCCCCGGAGGCGTGCAGATCGGCGTGGATGGCTGGAGCCGCGACGTTCACCACGGAGGCGTCCAGGACCGCCATGAACTGCCCGGTGAGGACGATGGCCAGCAGCGCGCGGGGGGCGGTCGGCCGGCGCGGGGCCCGCCCGTCCGGGCGGCCGGCCCGGCGGAACCCGGCGCGGCGATCGTCCCGCGCCTGGCCGCGGGTTACGGTTGTGAGGTCTGTCATGTCCCCGAGCATGCCGGGATCGCTATCCGGGTACCAGGAGCCTATTTATCCTGGTACCACCAGCACCTGGCACCTGCCTCCGGCTCCGGGCATGATGGAGGTATGACCACCATGACGATGACCGGGAACGGCTCGCGCCGGGCCGAGCTGGCCGCGTTCCTGCGCAGCCGCCGGGAGCGGATCACCCCGGAGCAGGTGGGCCTGACGCCCGGGCTGCGCCGCCGCACGCCCGGCCTGCGCCGCGAAGAGGTCGCCCAGCTGGCCGGGGTGGGCGTCACCTGGTACACGTGGCTCGAGCAGGGCCGCCCGATCCACGCCAGCGCCCAGGTCCTCGGCGCGGTGGCCCAGACACTGCGGCTCGACCCTACCGAGCGGCAGCACCTGTACCGGCTGGCCGACGTGGCCGATGGGACCGCCGGGGCGGGTCTGGCGGGGAGCGCGTGCGAGCAGGTCCCGCCCGACGTGCAGGGCATCATCGACGGCCTGGTGCCGCTCCCGGCCTCCGTCATGAACGAGCGTTACGACCTGCTCGGCTGGAACGAGGCGTACTCGGTGCTGTGGCCCGGCGTCGTCGGCGCCCAGCCCGGCGAGCGCAACATCCTGTGGCAGAACTTCACCTATCCCGACTGCTGCCACCCTTATGTCACCCGGCACGAGCAGCTGGCCCGGCTGGTCGCACAGTTCCGCAGCAACTACGGCCGGCACGTCGGCGAGCCGGCGTGGACCGGCTTCATCAGCGCCCTCCAGGAGGCCAGCCCGTATTTCGCCCGGCTGTGGGAGGAGCACGACGTGGCCAGCCCGGTCAGCTACCTCAAGGTCTTCCGGCATCCGGCGTACCCGCGGCTGGTCATGACCAGCACCAGCCTCGGCATCCTGGCCGTCCCCTGCACCCGGATCGTGGTGTACACGCCCGCCGACGAGGAGACCCGCA
>JAOPYP010000712.1 GCA_025964635.1 Actinomycetes bacterium
CCCGACTCGACCGACCCGGGCAACACCTACTACCCGTTCATGTGGAACCTCACCAGGCTCTACACGATGCCGCTGATGACCTATAAGTCCTGCCCCGGCCAGTGCGGGCTGCAGGTCGTCCCGGACCTGGCCACCCGCCCGGGCATCGTGACCGACAACGGCCTGACCTGGACCTACCAGCTCCAGCGGGGCGTTAAGTTCGAGGACGGGACCACGGTCACCTCACAGGACGTCAAGTACGCGGTGGAGCGCACCTTCGACCGGTCGGTGCTGCCCAATGGCCCGAGCTATTTCCAGGTGCTGCTGGGCGGGAACGCGGCGACGTATCCCGGCCCCTACCAGAACCGGTCCAAGAACCTGATGGGCCTGACCGCGGTGCAGACTCCTGACGCGACCACCATCGTGTTCCACCTGGCGCACCGATTCGCCGACTTCAACTCCGTGGTCGCGATCCCCCAGACCGCCCCGGTGCCGCCGAAGAAGGACACGGGCCCGGACTACCAGCTGCACCCGATGTCCACCGGGCCGTACAAGTTCCAGAGCTACCAGCTGAACAAGCAGCTCACGATGGTGCCGAACCAATTCTGGAAGGCGTCCACCGACCCGAACGCCCGGCAGTTGGTCAGCAAGGTCGTTATTAACTGGAACATGAACGCGAACGTCATCGACAATCGTCTGCTCGCGGGTGACCTGGACGTGGACGCGGCGGGTACCGGCGTGCAGGCATCGGCGCGGACCAAGATCTTGTCCTCGGCGGCACTCAGGGCCTCATCTGACAACCCGATCAGCGGGTACCTCCGCTTCGCCTACCTCAACACGGTGGTAGGGCCGATGAACAATGCGCACTGCAGGATGGCCGTCGAGTACGCGGCGAACAAGACCAGCCAGCAGACCGCCTACGGCGGTCCGGTCGCCGGAGGCCAGATCGCCAGCACGGTGGCGCCGCCGAACGTCATCGGCCGCAAGCAGTTCGACTACTACGAGGCCACCACCAAGCCTGGCGGCGACGTGGCCAGGGCCAGGGCGCAGCTCAGGCTGTGCGGGCGGCCTAACGGGTTCAGCACCGGAATCGCCTACCGCAGTGACCGGCCCAAAGAAGTGCATGCGGCGCGGTCACTCCAAGCCTCACTGAGCCACGCCGGGATCAGGCTGTCGCTGCACGGTTACCCGTCCCGCAGCTACTTCAGCAAGTTCGCGGGCGCGCCGACGTACGTGCACCACCACCACCTCGGGATCCTGCTGGGCAGCTGGGCGGCTGACTGGCCTGGAGGTTACGGGTTCTTCGACTTCATCACGGCCGGCGACACGATCAGTCCGGCCGGGAACATCAACATTGCGGAGCTCAACGACCCGAAGGTCAACGGCCTGCTGACCACGATGGCCAGCACGAACGATGCCACCACGCGGAACTCCCGCACCGCCCAGATCGACAGGCGGGTGATGAAGGACGCCGCGATCCTGCCCGAGGTGTACGCCAAGTCGCTGCTGTACCGCAGCCCGAACCTGACCAACGTCTACGTCCAGTCCTACTACGGCATGTACAACTACGCTGTGCTGGGCCTGAAGTAGCTAGCTGGAACCCACAGCAGGTGAGCCAGCCCCCCGGGCCCGAGCCGGCCCGAACGTCGCACTCCGACCGGTGTGCGACGATGGGGTAAGGAACGCTGCCGAGGGGAGCGGTCATGTCATACAGCCAGTTCGCATGGCTCCCGCTGTGCGGGGGACTTACGCTCCTGGGGCTGCTCGCCAGCTGGGTGGTCTGGCGGCGGCGCGGGGTGGCCGCAGGCTTGCGCGGGGTGGCCTGGTCGCTGCTGCCCATGGCCGCCTACCTGACGCATGCGGTCAAGATGCTGTGGCAGATCGGCTCCGCGATAGGCGACTTCGCGGCTTCGTTCATCTTCTCGCCCCAGGTGTGGTCCGGCGTGGCCCTGACCGGCATCGCGATCGTGCTGTTCGTGGTCTCGGGCACGATGCGGCGCGGCCGGGGCCAGAAGGCCGGCGCTGCGGGAGCGGACGGCCCGGCCGGGAAGAAGACCAGCCAGCCCGCGAGTGCCCCGGCCGGCAAGGCGCTCAAGCCCGCCAAGAGCAAGGCCCCGGCGGCTGACGACGACCTCGGCGACGTCGCCGACATCCTGCGGCGGCACGGCATCCACTGACTGCGACCGGGATTCGCTGAACCTCCCGGCCGTCGCTCACCGCGGCTGACGCGCCGCCTGGATCAGAGGTCGTCGCCCACCAGGACCGGGCCGGCGGCCGCCATCTCGCCGGAGGCGGCGGACGGCAGTTCTTCGTCCTCGGGCAGAGCGGGCGGAGTGCCGCCGAAGGCCGGGCAGAGGGCCTTGTGCGCGCACCAGTCGCACAGCCGGCCCGGCCGGGGCCGCCAGTCCCGTGACTGGCGGGCCCGCTCGATGGCCTGCCACAGGGCCTCGATCTTCCGCTCGGTAGCCCGCAGATCGGCCTCGTCGGGCTCGTAGCGGATGATCTCCCCGTTCCCCAGGTACATGAGCTGGAGCAGCCGGGGCAGGCGGCCCTCGGCACGCCAGACCACCAGGGCGTAGAACCTCATCTGGAACAGGGCCCGGGCTTCGAACTCCGCCGGCGGGGCACTGCCGGTCTTGTAGTCCACGATCCTGGTCGCACCGCCGGGGGCCACGTCCAGGCGGTCGATGTAGCCGCGCAGCCGCAACCCCGAGGCGAGCTCGGCTTCCACGCACAGCTCACGGTGGGCCGGCTCGAGCCGGCGCGGGTCCTCCAGGGTGAAGTAGCGGTCCAGCATGATCCCGGCCTCCTGGAGCCAGGCGGCCTGGTCCGTCTCCGCCGCGAACAGGCTGCCCAGCTCTGGAGTCCCGCTGACCAGGCGGTCCCACTCAGGGTCCAGCAGCGACCTGGCCACCTCCGGCGTCCGCTCGCGGGCGGGCCGGTCGAACAGGTGCTCCAGGACCGCGTGGACCAGCGTGCCGCGGGCCGCGGCGGGGCTGGGCGGCTCAGGCAGCCGGTCGATCACCCGGAACCGGTAGAGCAGCGGGCAGGTCATGAAGTCGCCCGCCCGGGAGGGGGACAGCGACCGCCGCCGCTCGGCGGGCTGCGCACCGCCCGCGTCGCCCGCGGTCGCACCCTGCCCGGCCGCGTCGCCCGCGGGTGCGTCCTCGTGGACCCCGTTCTTCGCGACCGCGTCCGTCCCGGACGGGCCTGCGTCAGGCGGGGCGAGGAGGGGTGCAGCATCGTCGGCCATGCCAGGGAGAGTAGGGGAAGCCTCCGACAGTTGCCGGGCTTTGCCGCCTGTTTCACGTCCCCGGGCCGCTGCGGCGCGCCGGGCGCGTCTGAGGGGGTCACCCAGCACGTAGCATCAACCTGTGGCAGGCACACCGCCCGAACGGCCCTCGCCGCGGGGGTCGGGGCCCGGAGTGAGGATCGCGCGGCCCTTCGGGATACCCGTGTACATCTCGCCGTACTGGTTCCTGATCGCCGGCTTGTTCGTCTTCCTCTACGGGAACAGTGCCGTGCTGGCCGGCTCGAGCGGGGTCCGGTACGTGGTGGCCGCCGCCTTCGTGGTACTGCTGTACGTGTCCGTCCTCATCCACGAGCTGAGCCATTCCCTGGTCGCCCGCGGGTTCGGCCTGCCGGTGCGGCGGATTCTGCTCTACCCGCTGGGCGGTTTCTCCGAGATCGAGCAGGAGCCTCCCACGCCAGGCCGTGAGTTCCTGGTCTCCGCGGCCGGCCCGCTGCTCTCCCTGATCCTGGCCGCGCTCGGGTACGCGGTCCTGCTGGTCACCAACCTGGGCGGGCTGCCCGGCCTGCTCATCCAGCAACTGGTGTGGGCCAACCTCCTGGTCGGCCTGTTCAACCTGCTGCCCGGGCTGCCGCTGGACGGCGGCCGGATGCTCCGGGCCGGGGTGTGGAAGGCCACCGGCAGGCCGGGCACGGCGACCATCGTCGCGGCCTGGGCCGGCCGGGTGCTCGCCGTAGCCGTGCTGGTGGTGCCGGTGGCCCTGATCGTCTCGGCGGGTCAGCAGGTCCAGATCTTCGACGTGGTCTGGTTCGGTGTCATCGCCGCCTTCATGTGGGTCGGCGCGGGCCAGTCGCTGCGGGTTACCCGGGTCCGCGAGCGGCTGCCTGGCCTGCAGGCCCGGACGCTCGGCCGGCGGGCCATCCCGATCCCGGCCAGCCTGCCGCTGGCCGAGGCCATCCGGCGCGCGGACGCCGCTGGGGCCCGCGCGCTGGTCATCGTCGATCACGAGGACAAGCCGATCGCCATCGTGAACGAGAGCGCGGTCACGGCTACCCCGCCGCAGCGCCGGCCGTGGATCGACGCCGGGTCGCTGGCCAGGACCATCGACAGCAGCCTGATCCTGCCCGCCGACCTGTCCGGGATGGCGCTGCTCGAGGCGGTCCGCCGTTCACCGGCCACCGAGTACCTGCTGGTCGAGCCCTCGGGGCAGGTCTACGGGGTGCTGTCGGCCAGTGATCTCGACCATGCCTTCGCCGGCGTCTAGCTGTCCGGCCCGTCGTCCTTCCGGGGCGGGCCAATGCCCGGGCCGTCGTCCTTCCGGGCGCCGTCCAGCTGCCCTGGCCGTCGCACTTCCGGGCGCGTCTAGCGCGGCGGGCCACGCCACGCCACCCGGCCTGAGGCCCCGGCACACCGCGGCCCGGCTACCCTGGCGGGCGTGATTCGTCAGCGCCGCGGACCGTTCGCCCCCGGAGACCAGGTTCAGCTCACCGACCCCAAAGGCCGCAAGCACCTCGTGCTCCTTGCGGAGGGACGCACGTTCCACACCCACCGCGGCGGGCTGGCCCACGACGACCTGATCGGCGCCCCGGAGGGCACGGTGGTGAAGTCCTCCGGCGGCACCCCCTACGTGGCGCTCCGGCCGCTGCTGGCCGACTTCACGCTGTCCATGAGCCGCGGGGCCGCCGTCGTGTACCCGAAGGACGCAGCGCAGATCATCGCGCTGGCCGACATCTTCCCGGGCGCCCGGGTGCTGGAGGCCGGAGCGGGTTCGGGGGCGCTGTCCTGCTGGCTGCTGCGCAGCGTGGGGGAGGACGGGCTGCTGGTGTCGTACGAGCGCCGCGCGGATTTCGCCGCCATCGCGCGGGACAACGTGGAGCGCTTCTTCGGCGGGCCGCATCCCGCCTGGCAGCTGCGGATCGGTGACCTCATGGAGATCACCGGCGGTCGGGCGGAAGCAGCCGGCCAGGCGGCCCCGGACATCACCGGCGGACCACCAGAAGCACCGGCCCCGGCGGCCCCGGACGTCACCGATGGCCCACCGGAAGCAGCCGTCCCGGCGGCTCCGGAGGTCACCGCGGCGCCGCCCGACCACGCTGGGCCTGCGGATAGTTTCGACCGGGTGGTACTGGACATGCTGGCGCCATGGGAGTTCGCACGCGTGGCGTCCGACGCGCTCATCCCCGGCGGGGTGCTGTGCTGCTACGTCGCGACCGTGACCCAGCTTTCGCGGACCGTTGAGTCGATCCGGGAGCAGTCCAGCTTCGACGAGCCCGTCGCCTGGGAGTCGCTTGTCCGCGGCTGGCACGTTGACGGGCTGGCGGTGCGGCCGGAGCACCGCATGGTGGGCCACACTGGATTTCTCATCACGGCCCGGCGGCTCGCCCAGGGAATCACCGCACCACCGCGCAGGCGCAGGCCCGCGAAGGGTTCCCGGGAGGAGTCTGATCAGTGAGAATGTCAGCGGCAGGTGGCTCGAGGTTACGCCAGCGCCTCGGATAGGTAGGGTCTAAGTGAAGTCTGCTCTCGGAAGGGGGTGGGGGCGTGGCCACTCGGGATGAAGGATCGCGCACCGCGCGCGAAGACCAGGTTCAGGGCCTCACCACGCAGATCTCCTTTCTCGAGGAGGAGGTGGCAGTGCTGAGGCGGAGGCTCGCTGACTCGCCCCGGCATGTCCGGCTTCTCGAGGAGCGCCTGCGTGAGACCGAAGCCAGCCTGGCTTCGGTCACGGGCCAGAATGAGCGGCTGGCCGATACTCTCCGCGAAGCGCGCGACCAGATCGTGGCGCTCAAGGAGGAGGTCGACCGGCTCGCCCAGCCGCCGTCAGGGTTCGGCGTGTTCCTGGAGGCCTGTGAGGACGGCACCGCGGACGTATTCACCGGCGGCCGGAAGATGCGCGTCAGCGTCAGCCCGGCGGTCGAGCTGGAGAAGCTGCGGCCCGGCCAGGAAGTAGTGCTCAACGAGGCCCTCAACGTGGTCATCGCCCAGGGCTACGAGACCGTGGGCGAAGTCGTCATGCTCAAGGAACTCCTTGAGGACGGCGACCGGGCGCTGGTGATCTCGCATGCGGACGAGGAGCGGGTGGTCCGGCTGGCCGAGCCGCTGCGCGATTCGATCCTGCGCGCGGGCGACTCGCTGCTGCTCGAGCCGCGGTCCGGCTATGTGTACGAGCGCATCCCCAAGGCCGAGGTCGAGGAGCTCATCCTCGAGGAAGTGCCGGACATCACCTACTCCGACATCGGTGGCCTCGGCTCCCAGATCGTCCAGATCCGGGACGCGGTGGAGCTCCCGTACCTGCACGCGGACCTGTTCCGCGAGCACCAGCTGCGCCCGCCCAAGGGCGTGCTGCTGTACGGGCCGCCAGGATGCGGCAAGACGCTCATCGCCAAGGCGGTGGCCAACTCGCTGGCCAAGCAGGTCGCGGCCCGGACGGCGCAGCAGCGGGCGGCCAGCGGCGAGGAGGCTGAGCCGGCGCCGGAGCCGAGTCAGGCCAAGGGCGCCAAGGGCAAGGACGCGAGGGAAGGCAAGGAAGGCAAGAGCTTCTTCCTCAACATCAAGGGCCCGGAACTGCTGAACAAGTACGTCGGCGAGACCGAGCGGCACATCAGGCTGGTGTTCCAGCGGGCCCGCGAGAAGGCCAGCGAGGGCATGCCGGTCATCGTGTTCTTCGACGAGATGGACTCGATCTTCCGGA
>JAOPYP010000718.1 GCA_025964635.1 Actinomycetes bacterium
GCGCTGCAGCCGCCAGGACGCGAGAACCTGTACTTCATCGGCAGCAACGGGGCGGCGCGCGTGCTCGACAGCCGGCTGGGCAGCAGCAGCGCGGTGCCGGGCCAGGCCGGAACCGGCCAGGTCCCGCTGACCAGCATCGCCATATCGCCGGACCAGCGTTACCTGGCGGGCATCAGCGGGCCGCCGGGCGCGGCGACTCTCTCCACGAGTTCGCTGTCGGCCGCGGCGAAACCGCACGCCAGTGCGTCCGCGCGGGCGTTGCAGATCCGGATGAGCGGCGCTTCGATCAGCTCGGTGAGCTGGGATCGTTATGACCACCTGTGGGCCGCGGGGACATCCGGAGGCAAACCCCGGGTGTGGATGCTGGCGGCCTCCGGGGGCAAGCCGGTCAATGTGGGCCTGCCGTCGAACATCCGGGCTGTGACCGCGCTGCGGGTCGCCCCGGACGGTGTGCGGGTGGCCATAATCGCCACCACGAGCACCAGCACCGGCAGCGGCACGGATACCGAGGTGCTGCTGGGCGCCATCGTGCGGGCCGACCAGGTCGTGGTGTCCAGTGCCGGGCAGATCGGCGCGGACCTCCACCAGCCCAGCGCGCTGAGCTGGTACGACGCGGACCATCTGCTGGTCGTGAACCAGGCACCCTCCGGACCCCAGCTGGAAGTGGTGCCGGTGGACGGGGACCGGTCCTCCTATCAGGGCATCGAGCCGGACATGACCTCGATCGCCGCGGCCGGTACGCGCAACAGCCTGTTCGCCGGCCTGCAGACCGGGCACCTGGCCAGATCGCTGGGGCTGAGCGAGCTGTGGACCCAGTTCGCCCCGGGCCGGGCCGTGACCTACCCAGGCTGACGATGCGCCCGGGGTCGTGTCCGTGATGGGATCCGCCGCGACCTTGCTCCCGGTGCGTATCTGCCCAGGTACCGGGCCGTGTCGAAGAAGACAGCCTTGGCTCCTGACATCTGGCCCCGGGCAGGCTAGCGTCGGTCTATGGCACCCGCCCGGGTCCGTGGTTGCGCTGTGCAGGGTTCCCCGCCCGTCGCGGGGAGCCCGGCTAGGCAAGCCGATGCCAGCCGCAGGCGAAACGGCCCACGTAAGGCGACTTGTCGTCGACCGATCACGGTGCGGCTTAGAAGTAAGTCCTGCCCCCCCGGGAGATCAGATGTCCCCCGGATCGGGAGAAGGGCGGTAGTGGCAACAGGCCGCGAATCCCTCAGCAGGCGGATGTGGGGACGAAGACCAGGTCGGCCGGGCGGGTGTCATCCCACACGAGACGGTCGAAGGGGGTTTCCCACGTGGACATCATCTTCCGAGGGCGGCGCACCAGCATCCAGGAGCGCTTCCGTGAGTATGCCACGGCCAAACTAGGCAGAATCGTGAAGCTCGACCAGAAGACCATCAGTATCGATGTGGAAGTAACCCTGGAACGCAATCCGCGCCAGTCCGCCCAGCGGGAACGCGTCGAGCTCACGCTGTACTCGCGGGGTCCGGTGATCCGGGCGGAAGCCGCCGCTGACGACCGCTTCATGGCCCTCGACCGGGCGCTGGCCAAGCTCGAGACGCACATGCGCCGGAGCTGCGACCGGCGTAAGGCCCGGAACACGGCGCACATCTCGCCGGTGGAGGCGCTGCCTGCGCAGCCTGCCGGAGTGCCCGGCAACATCGCCGTGGTCAACGCCCCGACCGCGGAGTCCCCCGACGGGACGGCGTTGCGTGCCGTGCGGACCGCGGCGCCCGCGGCCCGCACCGCGGCGGCCAACGGGACGGACCGGCGCGACGACGAGGACCCGGACTGGCCCGATACCGAGCTTCAGCTGGATGGGGTCGTGCCCATCGCAATGGAAGGCAACGGCCCGCTCGTGGTGCGGGAGAAATTCCATTCCGCGACGCCGATGACCATCGACCGCGCGCTGCTCGAGATGGAACTCGTCGGACACGACTTCTTCCTGTTCCGGGACGAGACATGCCACCTGCCGAGCGTCGTGTACCGGAGGCGGGGCTACCACTACGGGGTGATCCGGCTGGTCGAAGAGGTGGCCGCCAGGCCGGTCCGCACGACTAGCCGGCACGTGCAGGTGGATTGAACCAGGAGGCAGCAGAGACCCGATGGACTGGTGAGGCTGCTCTGCCGTGGGCAGCCCGCCGAAATGCCGGGTTGGCGGCCCCCGGTTTGCGCGCGCGCCCCCCGCTGCGCCAGAGTTTGACCACTGGCCGCGGTGGGGGGCGCCACGCAGGACTGTTGCCGCCCGCAGCGGACGCGACGAAGGCCCGCGTGGGTTACCCGGCGCGGCAGTACCCGTAAGCCCCCGCAGTATCGGTAGGACCCCCGCACTCGCCCGGCCACAGGGGCCGGCGCGATCAGCACCAGAGGACGACCGCGGTACCAGGCACAGCCAGAGCAGCACGCCTTGACGCAGGGTCAGAGAGGAGGCGCCATGGACGGAGATCCCGCGGTAACCACAGGTTCCGGGGCCGGCACAGATCTCCAGGCCAGCGCCGGCACAGCGAGTTCGTCCGATCCGATCCGTGCCCTGATCGTTGATGATCATGCACTGTTCCGCCGGGGGCTGGAGATGGTCCTCGCCGCCGAGGACGACATCGAGCTGGTCGGTGAGGCCAGCGACGGGACGGAGGCGGTGGCTAAGGCGGGCGAGGCGCTGCCCGACGTCGTCCTGATGGACATCCGGATGCCCAAGAGCAGCGGCATCGAGGCCTGCCGGGCGATGAAGGAAGTCGCCCCCAGCTCGAAGATCGTCATGCTGACGATCAGCGACGAGGAGGAGGACCTCTTCGAGGCCATCCGCGCGGGCGCCAGCGGCTACCTGCTCAAGGACATCCCGCTGGATGAGGTCGTCGACGTGGTCAGGGCCGTACACGGCGGCCAGTCGCTGATCAACCCGTCCATGGCCGCCAAGCTCCTCACCGAGTTCGCGACGCTGGCCAGGCGGGACGGGGACGAGCGACCTGAGCAGCAGGTCCCGGCGCCCAAGCTCACCGACCGGGAGATGCAGGTCCTCAAGCTGGTGGCCAAGGGGATGAACAACCGGGACATCGCCAAGGAACTGTTCATCTCGGAGAACACGGTCAAGAACCACGTGCGGAACATCCTGGAGAAACTCCAGATCCACTCGCGGATGGAAGCGGTGATGATCGCCGTGCGGGAGAAGCTGATCGAGTTCAGCTGACCTAACCCCGGCCGCCAGGTACGCGGGCCCAGGAATCTCGCTGAAACTCTTGGCCACGCCATGTATACCCAGTATTATTCTCAGCATGCTACTGAATGGCGCGATGTCGTGAGCGTCCGGCACGCCCTGCTGGCGCTGCTGAGCGAGGGGCCCAAGTACGGGCTGCAGCTGCGGGAGGAATTCGAGGCCCGGACCGGCGAGGTATGGCCGCTCAACGTCGGCCAGGTGTACACCACGCTGCAGCGGCTCGAGCGGGACGGCCTGGCCGAATCGGACGATGACGGGGACGACGGCCCGCAGAAGGGGTTCCGGATCACCCCCGACGGTGCCGCGGAGCTGGCCGGCTGGCTGCGCACGCCGCCTGACCTGGCCTCACCGCCGCGCGACGAGCTGGTGATGAAGGTGCTGGTGGCCCTGCGGGTGCCCGGCACCGACGTGCACCAGGTCATCCAGGTCCACCGGCGCTACCTGGTGGAGCTGATGCAGCAGTGGACCCGCATCAAGGAAGCGGAAGCCGAAACGGATCTGGGCCTGGCTCTGGTGGTCGACGCCGAGCTGTTCCGGCTCGATGCGGTGATCCGGTGGCTGGACACGGCCGAAGGGCGCCTCAAGCGCGCTGGGGCCGACCCGCCCCCGCCCTCATCCGTTGCCCTGCCCAGGCTGCGGCGGCGGGTGGGGATGCGGTCATGAGCACTCAATACGCGAACCACAACCGGGAGACGGGGCTATGACAGTGCTGGAGATGCGGGACGTGTCCAAGGCGTACGGGCAGGGCGCCGGCCGGGTGGAGGCCCTCCGCCAGGTGGACCTCACCGTCGGGGCCGGCGGGATGGTGGCGGTGATGGGCCCGAGCGGCTCAGGCAAGTCGACACTGCTCACGATCGCGGGCAGCCTGGAGGAGGCCAGTACCGGAGAGGTACTGATCGACGGGGCGCCGCTGTCCAGGATGTCGCGTAACGACAAGGCCCGGCTGCGCCGGCGCATGGTTGGGTACGTCTTCCAGGACTTCAACCTGCTGCCCGGGCTGACCGTGGCCGAGAACGTGGCCCTGCCGCTGGAACTGGACGGCGTGGGGGCCCGGGCGGCGCGGGCGGCGGCCCGGGAAGCGCTCGACGGACTGAGGCTGGCTGACCGGGCATCCCGGTACCCCAGCCAGCTGTCCGGGGGTGAACGCCAGCGCGTCGCGATCGCCCGCGCGGTGGTGGGGGACCGCCGTCTCCTGCTGGCCGACGAGCCCTCCGGCGCGCTGGACTCTGTCAACGCGGAAGCGGTCATGCGGCTGATCCATGAGGCGTGCAAGCGGGGCATGGCCGCCGTGGTGGTGACCCACGACGCCCAGCTGGCCTCGTGGGCCGACCGGGTGGTGTTCCTGCGCGACGGCCACGTCGTCGACCAGACCGCCCCACTGCCCGGCCCCGAGTCCCTGCTCACGCCCGGGCAGACTTCGTGAGCACGGCACTGCGGGAGCGCCCCGCGCCGGCGGGAGCACCAGGCCACGGGGGCGTTCCCGCCCGGCGCGCGGTGATCCGCTGGGCCTGGCGGCTGCTCCGCCGCGAGTGGCGCCAGCAGCTGCTGGTCCTCGCGCTCGTCACAGTGGCGGTGGCCGCCACCATCGTGGGGGCGGCGGTGGCCACCAACACGCCCCCACCGGCCAGCGCAGGCTTCGGCACGGCCGGGGACGCGGCCACATTCCAGGCCCCCGACCCGCATCTGGCCAGCCAGATCGCCGCCCTGCGGCACCGGTTCGGCCGGCTCGACGTCATCGAGAACCAGGCCGCCGCCATCCCCGGCTCGATCGCCACCTTCGACCTGCGGGCGCAGAACCCGCACGGCCCGTTCGGCCAGCCCATGCTCTCCCTGGTCAGCGGGCACTACCCCGAGCGTCCCGGCCAGGTGGCGGTGACCAGCGGCGTGGCCGCCACCTTCCGCCTCAAGATTGGTGATCTGTGGCGCCAGGCCGGCACGCCCCGGCGGGTCGTCGGTATCGTCCAGAATCCGCAGAGCCTGGCGGACGAGTTCGCCCTCGTCGTCCCGGGCCAGGTCACCGTGCCGACTCAGGTCACCGTCCTCTTCGATGCGCCCGGGGTGATCCCGTCGTCCATCGGCCCGAATGTGCAGACGCCGCACCCGGCGGCGTCGGGCAACGTGCTGAATCCTCAGACCATCGTGCTCGCCCTGGCCACCGTCGGCATGCTGCTCATCGCCCTCGTGGGAATAGGGGGTTTCACAGTGCTCGCGCAGCGTCGGGTGCAGTCACTGGGGCTGCTGGCCGCCCAGGGCGCCACGGACAAGCACGTCCGTCTCGTGGTCCGGGCCAACGGAGCCCTGGTGGGCATCCTCGGCGCGGTGACCGGGTTCGTGCTGGGCCTGGCGGCCTGGCTGGCCTACCGGCCGACCGTCGAGTCGGACGCTCATCACCTGATCGGCGCGTTCCAGCTGCCGTGGACCGTGATCGGCGTGGCCCTGGCTCTGGCCGTCGTGGCCACCTATGCCGCGGCCTCGCGGCCGGCCCGCTCAATCGCCAGGGTGCCGATCGTGGCCGCCCTGTCGGGCCGGCCCGCGCCGCCGAAGCAGGTCCGCCGCTCGGCCCTGCCTGGCCTGGTCCTGCTCGGCGGGGCCGCGGTCCTGTTCGCCTACTCCGGCATGAGCAACGGCAACGGCAGCGGATCGCTCGAACTCGTCCTCGGCCTCGTCGCCCTTATCGCCGCGGTGATCCTGCTGGCCCCGGCGTGCCTCGCGCTTCTGGCCAGGCTCGGCGGCCGGGCCCCGATCGCGGTCCGGCTGGCCCTGCGCGACCTGGCCCGGTACCGGGCCAGGTCGGGTTCAGCCCTGGCCGCCATCAGCCTCGGCGTGCTGATCGCCGTGCTGGTCAGCGTGCTGTCCGCCCAGCGCTTCGGCAATGTCCTGGACTACGCCGGGCCCAACCTGGCCTCGGATCAGCTCATCGTCTACACGCCCAATGGGCAGGGCGGCGGGCCGGGTAACGGGCCTAACGGGCCTAGCGGGCCGGTGACCGGGAGCAAACTGGCGCCGATGGCGAAGGCTGCACACGACATCGCGTCCGCGCTCGGCTCGCACGACATCGTGCAACTCGAGTCGGCCAGTGCCTCGCTGCAGCACGCGGCGTCCGGGCGTACCTGGAACGGGCAGGTCTATGTGGCCACGCCGCAGCTGCTCCGGGCCTTTGGCATCACTGCATCCCAGGTCAGTCCCGGCGCCGACATTCTCAGCATGCGGCCCGGGCTGTCCGGCATCACCAAGATGCAGCTACTCTTCGACCCCAAAGCCTCGCCAGGCGTCGGCGTTGGCCCAGGCACCGGCAACGGCCCAGGCGGCAACGGCCCAGGCGGCCCGGACTCATTCCCCTGCCCGAAGAACCAGTGCCTGGCCAACCCGGTGATCCAGGAGGTCAGCGCGCTCCCATCCGGCACGTCGGCGCCTAACACCGTGATCACCGAGCACGCCATCAGCACGCTCGGCCTGCGCGCCGGCATCTCGGCGGACGGCTGGCTCATCCAGACGCCGAACCCGCCCACCGCCGGGCAGATCACCAGCGCCCGGCTCACCGCGGCGTCGGCGGGCCTGACCATCGAGACCAGGAACAGCATTCCGACGTCGTCAGAGATCATCAACTGGGCCACTGTGTTCGGCATCGTGCTCGCGCTGGGCATCCTGGCCATGACGATCGGCCTCATCCGCAGCGAGACCTCCGGCGATCTGCGCACCCTGGCCGCGACCGGGGCGAGCAGCTGGACCCGTCGCGCCCTGACCGCGGCCACGGCGGGTGCCCTGGGCCTGGCCGGCGCGGTGCTCGGCACGGTGGCGGCCTACGCTGCCGCCATCGGCTACGCCTGGAATAACAAGCTCGAAAGTCTTTCCGAGCTGTCCAGCGTCCCCACCAGCAGCCTGCTGCTCATCCTGATCGGCATGCCGCTGGCCGCCGCGGTGGCCGGCTGGCTGCTCGCGGGCCGTGAACCAGCCGCCCTCGGGCACCAGCCGATGGAATGAGCGGTGGGCCAGGAGAGCGACGGTTCAGGGAGTGGCGGGGCCAGGAGATGCCGGGCCGGAGGGATCACCGTCAGAGGGATCACCGTCGGAGAGAGCCCCGTCGGAGAGAGCACGGCGGAGCCGCGCCGCAAGGTCCGGCCGGTTGACCTGCCCGATCTCGACCGCCGAGCAGCCCACCCACTCCGCTGCCTCGCGCAGCGCGCGGGCCATCGGGGCGACGGCCGCGGCGGAGTCCAGCGAGAGCTGCCGGGCGACCAGGGTCTGGCCCTGCCGGACCGGATCGACCCGGCCGATCAGGCGGCCTCCGGCCAGCAACGGCATCGTGTAGTACCCGTGCACCCGCTTGGCCTTGGGCACGTAGGCCTCCAGTGTGTGCTCGAAGCCGAACATGCGCCTGGTGCGCTTGCGGTCCCACAGCAGTGAGTCGAACGGGGACAGCAGGGTGACCCGGTGCCGCCCGCGCGGCGCCCCGGCCAGCGCCGCCGGATCGGCCCAGCCTGGCACCACGGTGCTGGCTGCCTTCCGGCCCGCCCCTGGCTTCGCGGCTACCTCGATCCCGACCGGGGTAAGCCCGGCCGCCAGCGCGGATTCCCCGGCGAGTTCCGCGTGCCCGGCCTGGCCGTCGGTCAGCTCGCGCAGCCGGTGATAGTCGATCAGGTCCGCGCGGGTGACCACGCCCAGCGCCCGGGCCGCGACCCCGGCCAGGTGGGCCAGGCATTCCCCGTCGTCCGGCTCGCGGGCCAGCAGTTCGCCGGGCAGCACCCGCTCGGGCAGGTCATAGACGCGCCGCCAGCCGTCCCGGCGGACGCAGATCACCTCGCCCACGTCGAGCAGCCACTCCACGGCGATCTTCGTTTCCGACCAGTCCCACCAGGGACCACCGGCCTTGGCCCCGCCGAGCTGGGTGGCGTTGAGCGGCCCCTCGGCGCGCAGCCGGGCCAGCACCTCGGCGCAGGTGCGCTCGTGGCTCTGGTGCCATCGCTTGCCCCGGGCCCGCAGCGCACGGCGGCGGAACGCGTACCACGGCCACTCCTCCAGAGGCAGGATGCAGGCCGCGTGCGACCAGTACTCGAAGGCCGCCGGCTGGCGCGGATGCCAGTAGGCGCGCTCGATCCGGTCCCGCGGCACCGGGCCGAGCCGCGCATAGGCGACCAGCTCATGGGAGCGGGCCAGGACGCTGATGGTGTCCAGCTGCACCGCGCCGAGCCGCCGCAGCAGCGCGGGCACGCCGCCGCGACGGCCGCCCGCCCCGAGGAAGCCCTGCGCGCGCAGCGTGAGCAGCCGGGCCTCGTCGGCCGAAACGGACAGCTGGGGGACTGGAAGGACAACGCTCGCCACAAGACGCGCAGCTTAACTGGGGGCACCGACATTCCGGCCGGCTCCGCGGCGGCCGCAGCCCCTCAGCGCGGCCCGGCGGACCGCCGTGAACTCACCGGGCGCGCCAGCTGACCTGGCCCCGGGCGCCCGCGAGCCTGTTTAGTACCAGTCCTCGAAGATGTCGGTGGACATGGCGAGCAGGCCGCCGATCACGACCAGGCCCAGGCCGGTCCAGAACAGCCACCAGACCGTGCCGAAGACGAGGGCCAGGCCTCCGACCAGGAAGCCGAGCATGATGATGCTGACGGCTACCCAGGACACCGGGCGGCCGTGGAACGGCTCGAAGTGCCCGGGGCTGGCGGGCGCGATGTCGCCGCGGCCGCCCTCATCCGTCCCGGCGCCGGACCTGAGGTCCGTTCCCACCTGGTCCGTCATGAGCGCAGCTCCTCTCCTCGTCCACCGGTTCCCGCCGCCCGGGCGGGCAGGCGCCGGCGCGCCCGGCGGAACTTCCGCCGCTGATACATAGTGTGGCGGGAATCCCGGCCCCGTCCACGTCCGGCCCCCCGGAATGCGGGCTGGACCGGGCACGTTGCATTGAGCAGGCGGGACACGCGCAGGCTGGGCACCGCCCGCACGCGACAGCGTAGCGGGACGGCGCGGGGGCCGGGTACGCCGGCCGCCGCAACGGGCCCGGATAGGCGGGGGCACGGGCAGTTTTCCCGGATTGCCGCCTTCGTTCCCGCCCTAGGGAACCCTGGCGGCGCCCCAACGTTCTCAGATCAGCAACGTTCCCGCCGGGGTGCACGCATGCGGCTCGGTTTCGTTGCGTGTCTCGCCTACCATGACATGTGACGGGTGGCACCGGTGCGCCACTGACTGTCGTCCGCCCGGCGGGCCGCTTTCCGCCGCCCGGCTGGCCGGCAGCCGTCCGCCCCGGAGTCACGCAGGCCAGTCCGCTGGCCGGCAGCCAAGGGCGGCGATGTCTTCCGGCCACAGTGTTTCCGGCCAGTGTTTCCGGCCGCAGAGGTTCCGGGTAGCCGGCCACGATCCGCGAGGAGCGCGACAAGAAGTGCCAGCCATCATCGACAGTGTCCTGCGCGCGGGTGAGGGCAAGACCCTGCGCAAGCTCAAGCGGATCGCTGAACAGGTCAACTCGATCGAAGACGACTTCGCCGCGCTGAGCGACGCCGAACTGCGCGGGATGACCGACGAGTTCCGGCAACGGCTGGAGGATGGGGAGACCCTCGACGACCTGCTGCCGGAGGCGTTCGCGACGGTCCGCGAGGCAGCCCGCCGCACGCTGGGCCAGCGGCACTTCGACGTGCAGCTGATGGGCGGGGCGGCGCTGCACATGGGCAACATCGCCGAGATGAGGACCGGTGAGGGCAAGACCCTGACCTCGGTGCTGCCTGCCTACCTGAACGCGCTGAGCGGCCAGGGCGTGCACGTCGTCACGGTCAACGACTACCTGGCCAAGCGTGACTCGGAGTGGATGGGCCGGGTGCACCGCTTCCTGGGCCTCGAGGTCGGCGTGATCCTCTCCCAGCAGCCGCCCGAGGAGCGCAGCAAGCAGTACGAGGCCGACATCACGTACGGCACCAACAACGAGTACGGCTTCGACTACCTGCGCGACAACATGGCCTGGGGCCTGGAGGAGTGCGTCCAGCGGGGGCACCACTACGCGATCGTGGACGAGGTCGACTCGATCCTGGTCGACGAGGCGCGGACCCCGCTCATCATCAGCGGGCCGGCTGAGCAGAGCGCCCGCTGGTACACCGAGTTCGCCAAGATCGTCCCCCGGCTCCGCCGCGGTGAGGACGGCGAGGGGGACTATGAGGTCGACGAGAAGAAGAAGACGGTCGGCATCCTCGAGTCGGGGGTGGAAAAGGTCGAGGACTACCTCGGTATCGACAACCTCTACGACCCGGTCAACACGCCCCTGGTCAGCTTCCTGAACAACGCGATCAAGGCCAAGGAGCTGTACAAGAAGGACAAGGACTACGTCGTGGTCAACGGCGAGGTCCTGATCGTGGACGAGTTCACCGGCCGGATGCTGCACGGCCGCCGCTATAACGAGGGCATGCACCAGGCCATCGAGGCCAAGGAAGGCGTGCAGATCCAGAACGAGAACCAGACCCTCGCCACGATCACGCTGCAGAACTACTTCCGGCTCTACGACAAGCTGGCCGGGATGACCGGCACGGCCATGACCGAGGCGAACGAGTTCGCCCAGATCTACAAGCTCGGCGTGGTGCCCATCCCGACGAACAAGCCGATGATCCGGCTGGACTCGGCCGACGTGGTCTACCAGACGGTGCAGGCCAAGTTCGAGGCGGTCGTCACCGACATCGCCGAGCGGCACGCCAACGGCCAGCCGGTGCTGGTCGGCACGACCAGCGTGGAGAAGTCCGAGGTCCTGTCCCGGATGCTCAAGCGCCATGGCGTCCCGCACGAGGTGCTGAACGCCAAGTACCACGAGCGTGAGGCCACGATCATCGCCCAGGCCGGGCGCAAGGGCGGGGTCACCGTGGCGACCAACATGGCCGGCCGCGGCACCGACATCATGCTGGGCGGCAACCCGGACTTCATCGCGGACATCGAGCTGCACCAGCGCGGCCTGTCTCCGGTGGACACGCCGGAGGACTATGAGGCGGCGTGGGCCGAGGCGGTGGACAAGGCCAAGGCCGCGGTGGCCGAGGAGCACGCGGAGGTCGTCGCGGTCGGCGGCCTGTACGTGCTGGGCACCGAGCGGCACGAGTCGCGCCGCATCGACAACCAGCTGCGCGGCCGGTCGGGCCGCCAGGGCGACCCGGGTGAGTCCCGGTTCTACCTGTCCCTCGAAGACGACCTGATGCGCATGTTCAACGCGGACAAGGTCGCGCACTTCATGGAGTGGCTCAAGACGCCGCCGGACGTGCCGATCGAGTCCAAGGCCGTGAGCCGGTCGATCCGGTCCGCGCAGACCCAGGTCGAGCAGCAGAACTTCGAGATACGCAAGGACGTGCTCAAGTACGACGACGTCCTGAACCGGCAGCGCAAAGTGGTCTACGCCGAGCGCCGCCGGGTACTCGAAGGGGCGGACCTGCACGAGCAGATCCGGCAGATGATCGACGAGGTCATCGACGGCTACGTCGCCGGGGCGACCAGTGAAGGGTTTGCTGAGGAGTGGGACCTCGACAAGCTGTGGACCGCGCTCCAGGCGCTCTACCACTCCAAGCTCACCGTGCCGGAAGCCGTGGAGGAAGCCGGCGGTGAGCAGGGCATGTCCGCCGAGTCCCTCACCGAGGTCATCCGGGCCAACGCCCAGGAGAGCTACGACCAGCGCGAAGAGGAACTGACCCCGGATGTCGTGCGGGAGCTCGAGCGCCGGGTGGTCCTCGCGGTGCTGGACCGCAAGTGGCGCGAGCACCTCTACGAGATGGACTACCTGCGCGAGGGCATCGGGCTGCGCGCCTGGGCCCAGCGTGACCCGCTGGTGGAGTACCAGCGCGAGGGCTTCGACATGTTCAACGCCATGATGGAGGGCATCAAGGAGGAGTCGGTCGGCAACCTGTTCAATCTTCAGGTCGAGGTGCAGGAGAACCCGATCGTCGAGGAGGCGAACGGGACCGCGCCGGGCGCGGCCCCCAGCACGCCCGCCCTGGGCGGCGCCCCGGCGGTCCAGCCCGCGAACGGCACCGGAACCGCAGGCGGCGCGGCCCAGAAGAACCAGCCGCAACGGAACCGCGCTGGCGGCCGGTCCCGTCCCGCGGCGCGCGGCGGCAACGGGCGG
>JAOPYP010000728.1 GCA_025964635.1 Actinomycetes bacterium
GCCGAGGACGAGGGCGTGAGGCTGACCCACGACGAATGCGTCAACCTGGTCCTCAACGTCGTCGCGGGCGGGATCGACACGACCCAGGCCCAGCTGTCCCACGCGCTGCGGCTGTTCGCCACCCACCCCGGGCAGTGGGCGGCGCTGGCCCGGGACCCGGGCCGGGTACCCGTGGCCGTCGAGGAGGTGCTCAGGTTCGAGCCGATCACCCCGTTCACCGCCCGGATCTGCACGGACGCGATCGAGCACCGCGGCGTGCTGTTCCCGGCGGGGACGATCGTCGCGATCTGCGCCGAGCGGGCCAACCGGGACGCCGGGGCGGGCGATGAGTTCGACATCACCAGGGACTCAGGCGGGCGGCTGCTGACGTTCGGCGCCGGACCGCATTTCTGCCTGGGCTCGAACCTGGCCCGGGCCGAACTGGAAGAGGCGCTCACCTTCCTCGCCCCCCGGATGACGGGGCTGCGCCCTGCCGGCGAGGCCCGGCTGGGCGGCCTGGAGGGCATCTACGGGATCGACGCCCTCCCCCTGGCTTGGACCCCGCGGTAGTCGTCCCACAGGCGCCGGGTACGCCGCATTAATCCAGGTGCGCGGCCCCCCGGGCCCGGCTAGCGTGAGGGCTCCCACGCCGGGTGAGCGGGGGGAGGCACAACGTGGAGCAACTGGCCAAGAAGCTGATGAACTGGGCGTCGATCCTTGAGGACGGCACCCGGGAGCAGGCGCTGCGCACCGCCAGCCTGCCGTTCATCCACCCCTGGGTGGCGCTCATGCCGGATGCACACCAGGGAAAGGGCGCCACCGTCGGGTCCGTCATTCCGACACTCGGTGCCATAATTCCGGCCGCGGTGGGGGTTGACATCGGCTGCGGGATGATCGCGGTGCGCAGCCAGTTCACGGCCAAGGACGTCCAGGACCGTGGCGACCTGGCCGCGCTGCGGGAGTCGATCGAGAACGTGGTCCCGCTGTCGGCCGGCCGGTACAACGCGGACGTGCACGACGCCGCCACCGAGCGCCGCATCGCGGATCTCGAGGAGCGCGACGGCGCCGACAGCGCGGACATGACCTCCCCGAACTGGCGGCTCCAGCTGGGCAGCCTGGGTTCGGGCAACCACTTCATCGAGGTCAGCCTGGACGAGAAGGACCGCGTCTGGCTGTTCCTGCACTCCGGGTCGCGCGGGGTCGGGAACCGGCTGGCGGTCAAGCACATCAAGGTCGCCCAGGACCTGGCCAAGCGCTGGTGGATCCCGCTGCCCGACCCTGACCTGGCGTACCTCGTCGAGGGCACCGACGAGTTCGCGGCGTACCTGCGCGACCTGCACTGGGCGCAGCACTTCGCGCTGCTGAACCGGGAGGAGATGATGGACCGCGCCGTGAGGTGCCTGGGCACGTGGATCGGCGAGCCCGTCACCGCGAGCGAGACTGTTAACACCCACCACAACTACACCGCGCGGGAGAAGCACTTCGGGAAGGAGGTCTGGCTGTCCCGGAAGGGGGCGATCGACGCGTCGGCGGGCACGCCGGGGCTCATCCCGGGCTCCATGGGCACCCGTTCCTACGTGGTGACCGGGAAGGGCAGCCGGGTCGGGCTGAACTCCTCGCCGCACGGCGCGGGCCGCCAGTACAGCCGCACGGCGGCCCGGAAGACGTTCAGCCGCGCCCAGCTCGACGCGGCCATGGAGGGCATCGAGTGGCGCCGGACCAGCGCGTTCCTCGACGAGATCCCCGCCGCCTACAAGGACGTCGACGTGGTCATGGACGACGCCAAGGACCTGGTCGAGATCCGGCACACGCTGCGCCAGATCGTGAACGTCAAGGGCTGCTGACGCACTTCCGCCCAGGGCGGGCGGACGAAGCCCCGCCCGCCCTACACTCCCAGCCATGGACTTGAAAGACGCGACGCTCATGATCCTGGCTGAGTCCGCTGGGCACCCGGAGGTCGCCCGGCTGGCCCAGTCCGCCTACGACACCCTGGCCGCCGGCGGCGAGGTGCCGCACGCACTCCTGAGCGACATGCTGGGCGAGGTCAGCGGCAAGGGCGTGCTCCGGGCCGTGCACCAGAAGTACAGCACGGTTGCCTTCGACGCACTGATCATGCCGATATGCCGCGAGATCGACCGCCAGCGCCCGGTGCCACCCCGTCCGCGTCCGGCTCCAGAAGACGACCCGCTCACCGCCGGCACCTCCGCCGCTAGTGCCCCGCAGGCCACAGGCTGGGCGTCGTGATCTAACGAACGGTGTCGCTGTCACGCCATCCGCTAGATCACGTCGCGGGACGGACCGTGCGGCCGCCGTCCGGCCAAACGCCAGCGGGTCCCGCCGCCGGAAAGGCCGGCCGCGGGACCCGCGGACCTAGTGGGTTAGTCAGCTAGCAGCAGCCAGGTGCTGCGCGGCGGCGATGACCGCCCGGCAGGCGATCACCTGGCCGAAGGCACCATGGACCGGCGCGTTGCTGAACGCGGCCGCCTCCAGTTCACCCTTGATCTTCCCGGCCAGCGCATCCCTGGCCCGCTCCAGGCCGGAAAGCGCCTGGTCGGTGCGGGTGTAGGCCTGATCTCCCGGACTGGTGCTCGCGATGGCGGCGGTGGCCGCCTGGAGCGTGGATGTGCCGAACTCGCCGACGCTCGAGTTCAGCTGCTTGTAGCAGGCCCCGAGCGAACTCACCCCGGGAGCACCGAGGGCGTGGCTGGGCTGGGCGAGCAGCTGGGTGACGACCCGTCCGTCGTGCTCGTAGTCGTCCTTCAGCCCGGTCAGGTACATCAGGGTCGGCCGGACGTCGGTCAGGTCCATCCAGGTTCCGGTGGTGCCGCTGCCCGGGACGGTGACCTGGCCGCTGTTGGGGCCGGCCGAGCTCGGGCCCGCCCCAGCGGGTGAGCCGTCCAGCCCGAGGTGGGCCACGCCGGGCCCGGCGATGCCGAGCCAGCTGGTGTTGATCTCGGCGGCGTAGTCACCGTGATTCCAGGCGAAGCCCGTGTTCTGGGTGACGCACGACGGGCTGCAGGTAGCCGAGCCCGAGCTCAGGAAGTAGTCGGGCTTGGCGAACATGGCGAACGTCGGCGTCCGCGCCGGGTCGGCGTTGACCATGTGCAGGATGCCCTCCTCCACCGGGTCGGCCAGGTAGTTGGTGATCTTCTCGTTGGCGTTCCCGGAGTAGGGGTTGTTCGCCGTCAGCCCGGCCACGTCACGTTCCAGCGTCCGCACCGGGGCCGCGGTCGGCCCGGGCCGGCCCGTCACGTAGAACTCCGGGGCCGAGTCATTTTCCAGGGTGAACGGGGTCGTGTCCGACTTCTGCGTGGCCAGCAGGCCGGTCAGGTTGCCGGACAGCTCGCCGAAGGAGCCTGCCGGGTAGGTGCAGGCGACGCCCGGGGTCACCGTGTCGCCGCTGACCGTGGCGCCGTTGCAGGTGGCTGGCGTGGGCTGGATGGCCCGGCCGACGTTCGCGCCGGCCTGGTGGTCGCCCTCATCGGGGGTGACGATGAACAGCGAGTTCTTGGCGGTGATCCCGTCCGCGGCCAGCCGCTTGAAGAAGGTCGCGAACGCCTGGTTGTAGTACTGAGCCTGGGCGACGTAGCACGGGTCCCCGCTGCCCAGCGCCGCGGGCGCGCCGTTGCAGGCGGTGAGGCCGGGGATGTGCTCGTTGCCGTGGATGTCGGCGATGTACCCGTTGGTCACCGGGATCCCCGACTCCTGCATGTCCGCCACGTAGGCGAGACTCTGCGAGGCGTTGATCGGGCCGAACCCGGGGAACCCTGGGTGGTTGGCCAGGAAGGCGCCGTTGATCTGGTTCCCGTTCTCGTCGACCAGGTTCCCGGCGGCGTTGGTCACCTGATAGCCGTTATGCGATACGTTCCCGGTGCCCGCGCCCAGCTGTGGCGCGACGTAGCGGTGGCCGAACAGGCCCTGGTAGCCGGCGTAGCCCCCCGGCTCTTGCGGCAGGCTGTCGGTGACCGCGGTGGGGGTCGCCGTGGTCTGACCGAACTTCACCCCCCGGGCCGACGAGCAGAACGCGCTGCCCTGGGCGCAGTGCACGGCGATGCCGACATAGTCCGCGGTCTCCGCGTCCTTGAACGAGTCCGTGTCGGCGGCGAGCTGCTGCGCCTCGGGCGAGTTCGCGCCGAACACCTTGGGGATGTCTACCGCGGTGTTCTCCAGATCCTGGTTGACCGTGCCCGCCTCACCGACGTTGCAGCCGGCCCGGGTGAACGGCACCCACGGCGCGGGGGTGGTGGTGTCCGGCTTCGGCGCGGGCTTCGTGGTGGCGGGCGGGCTGGCCGCGTAGACCAGGGACGGGTTGGTGTCGTGGCCCGCGTTGGGCGTCACAGCGGTGTCGAAGATCGGGTCGGTCCAGTAGGCGAACGAGCCGGCCGGGTCGGTCGTGCCGTCGGTGTTGTACGTCCGGTAGGAGTTGCTGACCGGCATGCCGGCCCGGTCGCCGTACAGGCCGGTGAAGGTGGTCAGCAGGTCATTGGCGGTGTGCGCGATGAGCGGGGTGTGGTTGTTGGACGCGAACGTGCCGTTGGCCTCGAGGAAGTGCAGCAGGCTCGGCATCATCTGCAGATCGGACGGCACGTTGGGGTTGTCGCGGAAGAAGTGGACGTTGTCGAAGGTGAGCTGGATGACGTGCTTCACCCCGTTGCCGAAATGACAGGCGCTTCCCGCCTGGGCGTGCTGGGTGACCGGCACTAATGGCTTGGCTGTGCTGGCGGAGCCGGGCGTGGCACCCGCCACGGTGAGCCCGCTCAGCAGTGCGGCGCATCCGGTGACGGCGGCGGCGCGCACAGCCAGCCTCCGTCGGCCATGGTGATACGGCATCGATCCTCCTCTTCCCGCTGCCCGGCG
>JAOPYP010000727.1 GCA_025964635.1 Actinomycetes bacterium
GCCCCGGTTCCCGCCGTCCCGCCGGCCACGCCCGGGGGAGCCCGGGCCGGGCCGGAGCCCGGCGCCGGGATGCCCGCCGGCCGCTTCCGGGCCATCCCGGTCGGCGCGGTGATCCCGGCGGAACAGGAAGGCCACCAGGGCGAGGTGCACGTGCAGGCTCTGGTGCTCGCCCCCGATCGCGCTGCCATCGTGACCAGCTTCGCCCGCACATGGCGGGCCGCGGCCCGGCCCCCCGGCGGCGCTGAGACCCCACAGCCCAGCTTCCCGCCGTTCGGCGGGTCCGGGGTGACCGACGACCAGGGCCGGCCCTACCGGCTGACCCTGGACGCCGGGGACGCCGGGTGGTACGACACCGGCGTGCTCGGCTTGTCGGAGGTCCCGCCGCCGGGCACCCGGTGGCTGGACATGCCCATCAGCCCGGGCCGGAGCGTCCGCGTCGACCTGACCCAGCCGCCGGCCATCCGGGCCCGCCGCGAGCTGCGCCCTCCCCCGCTGCCCGGCGAGCTGCTGCTCAGCGCCGTCGCCGAGACGTTGCTCGGGGGCGGCCAGCTCACCGGGATGAACGCCACGCTCCTGGCTGGCAGCCTGTCCGAGGTGGCTGACGCGCTCGTGGCGGCCGGCGCGCTGGCACCGGACAGCCCGGCGGCCGCCCGCCTGGCCGCGCTGTGCCAGCGGCGGGCCATCGACGTCCGCGGGCCCTGGGCCAGCCGGGCCCGGGCCACCGGGCTACCCGGCCCGTGGGCCAGCGTGCTCAGCAGCAGCCGGCGCCAGGACGGCCCGCAGGGCGCGGTCCCGGTCGCGGTGGCCCTGCCGGAGATCGACGGAGCGCGGTTCGTCCTGGCCGGGCTCTCGTCCTGGGAACGTCAGGCCACCGCGCTGATGTTCGCCTGGGGCTGGCCGCGGGGGCCGCGCGAGTTCCGCCCTCAGCAGCCATTTTCCTGGTGGGGCCGGGACGACGCGGGCCGCTGGCACGTCGGGCGGGCCAGATCCCGCAGCGCGGAGGCCGGGACGTTCCAGCTGGAGCTGACCCCGCCACTGCACCCGGCCGCCAGGTCGCTGGACATCATCCTGACCGGCCGGTCGGGACGGGTGACCGCCACGCTTCCGCTCGCCTGGCCCGGGCGGATGGCCGAATCCCAAGATCAAGATATATCGTGTTAACGTGCTGATGAGTCGGCCCGCCGCGCGGGATTGAGCGCGCGCCGCCAGGCACATCGGGCGGAGGTGGAGCATGACGGCAGCAGCGGAGCGGGCCGAGATCTACCTGCGGCTGATGGCCGAGGCCGAGCTGCGCCGCGCGCTGGCCTGCCCGCGATACGAGCCGCCCCGGCCGCCGGGGCTGCCTCCAGCCGCACAGTCGGCGGTCCGCCTGTCCCGGCCGCTGCTCGCCCCGTTGCTGCCCCCGCTCTCGACGGCGGCCCGGATGTCCGGGGCGCTGCTGGAGTCCTTGTGGCCGGCCGCCCGGACCGCCGCGTGGGCGGCGCGGCAGATGCCTGCTGGCCGGGCCGCCGAGCCGGTGCTGTGGCGTGCGCTGCGGATCCGCCATGCGGTCCAGCCGCTCGTGCCCGGCCGCGGCCGTGGCGCGCCCCTGGCGGAGGCGGCGCTGGACCGGGTCCGCCAGGTGGCCGGCACGCTGGTCTCGGCGGGCGTGATCAGCGAAGCCGGCGCCGAGGAGGTGCTGCAGAGCCTGATCGACGCGCTCACCCTCCGCGGCAGGCTCGGTCCCGGCCCGGTGTACTGGCTTCCAGGCAGCGGGCCGTGGGGCCCGCGCTTCCCCTGGCGCCCGGCAGGCACCACGCCTCCGCTCCCGGCGGCTCCGGTGCGGGCGATACCAATCGGGACCGCACTGCCGCTCGGACCCGGCGGCAGCCAGCATCCGGCCAGCCTGCTCGCTCTGGCCATGGGGCCTGACCGTGCAGTCATCACCGCCATGGCGCGGTTGCCCGGGCCCGGTCCCCGCCCGCGCCGGGCCGGACCGCGGCCCGAGGCGCCGTGGCCGTTCGAGGAGATCACCGCCACGGACGAGCACGGCGTGCGGTACTACGCCGATACCAGCGCCCGCCCGGACCACGGCCGCTGGTCCGTCACCTTCGACCTGCTCCCGGTACCGCCGCCCGCGACCAGGCGGCTGGATATCGCCAGCATGGCCAGCACGAACCCGGTCCGGGTCGAGCTGATCCACCCCCCCGGTCCCGCGGACACGCCGCCCGCGATTCCGGGCGGATCCTCAGCAGGCCTGCCCGCCAGGCTGTGCCCGGCCGACCGGCCCCTGGACAGCCTGGCGGAGAGCTGGCTGGCCCAGGCCGCACACGGGCATGCCGTCGGCGATTCAGGTCTGGCCGGCCTGACCGGGGTGGTCGATGCGCTCCAGGCCGCGGCGGGCCTGACCCCGGGCTCGGCCGCGCTCAGCCGGCTGGCCGCCCTGGCCGGGCGGCTGGGTCTCGAGTTCCCAGCCGCCTTGCGTCCCCTCATCCGGCCCGTGCAGCTTCCAGACGCCTGGGTGAGTGTCCTCGATAACCGTGGTGCGGCCGACGGACCTGATCAGGTTGCGGCGGTGGCTGCCGTCCTGCCGGAGGTCGGCGGCGCCCGGTTCGCCGTCGCGGGCCTGGACTCGGTGGCCGGGTCGGCTACCCTCCACGCGGTGGGGTGGGGCTGGGAGCCGCCCCGGCCCGGCCTGGGACAGCAGCGCTACACGTGGTGGGCGCGGGATGATCGGGGCCGCTGGCATCTGGCCCGGACCCCCGGCGGGGACAGAAGCGGGGTGGTGGACCTGCTCGTCGAGTTCGGCCCGGCGCTGCATCCGGACGCCCGGTCGCTGGAAGTCATCGTCCGCGGCTGGGCGGGCCAGGCCGCGGTCACCCTGC
>JAOPYP010000808.1 GCA_025964635.1 Actinomycetes bacterium
CGGCCGCCGCGCGGCGCAGCTCCGCGGTCAGGGCGGGCAGCGAGAGCCAGTGCCGCCCCACGGATGCGACCTGCTCGATCTCCACGGCGTCGCCGGCCAGCTCGGCCAGGAACCGGGACGGCCGGTCCTCGCTGTCCTCCCCGCCGGCCGCGGTGACCACCAGGGCACGCCGGGCCCGGGTCGCCGCCACGTAGAACAGCCGGCGTTCCTCGTCGAGAAGCTTGGACACCAGCGCCGCGGCCGCCGCGTCGCCGCCTCCGGGCGGCCCGCTGCCGGCCTGCGCGTCCACGGCGTCGACCAGCTCATCCATGCCAAGCAGCGAGGAGCGCATCCGCAGGTCGGGCCAGGTGCCCTCCTGCACCCCGGCCACCACGACCAGCTCCCATTCGAGGCCCTTGGAGCGGTGCGCAGTGAGGATCCGCACCGCATCACCCTCCGGGGCGCGGTCCGCCAGCGTGTCACCGGGGATCTCCTGGCCGCCCATGCTGTCCAGGAACAATGAGGGTGAGCCGGGCGGCAGCCGGACCGCGAACCGCGACGCCGCGTCGAACAAGGCGACGACGGCGTCCAGATCCCGGTCCGCGGCCGCGCCACGCGATCCCCCGGCCGCGCTCACGGCCTGCCACGCCGGGCCGAGCCCGGACGCGTCCCAGATCGCCCAGAGCACGTCGTAGGCGGTACCGGGGACCCCGTCCGGGCTGGTCGCGCCCTGGACGGTGCGCCGGGCCAGCTCCAGCAGGGTGGCCACCCTGCGCGCGGCGGCCGCCGGCGGCCCGCCGAGCAGGTTCAGCTGGCGCGGATCGCGCAGCGCGCTGGCCAGCGGCTGGTTTCCCGGGGGCAGCCCGGCGGCCACGTCGGCCGCGTGCAGCGACCGGCGCAGCCGCCGCAGGCCCACCGCGTCCGTCCCGCCCAGCGGCCCGGTCAGCAGCTCGGCGGCGGCGTCCTCGTCGAGTGCACCCGGCTGCAGGGCGCAGCGCAGCAGCGCGAGCAGTGGCCGCGCACCCGGCTCCGCGGCCAGCGGCAGCTCATCGCCCGCCACGACCGCGGGGACGCCTCCCGTCGCCAGAGCACGGCGCAGCAGCGGAACCTGCCGCGTGGCTGAGCGGACCAGGACGGCCATGGACGACCAGGGGATGCCCTCCACCAGGTGCGCACGGCGCAGGGTATCGGCGATCACCGCGGCTTCCTGGCTGGCGCTGGACGCGACCAGGATCCGGACGGACCCAGGATCCGCGCCGGCCAGCGGGAGCAGGTCCCGGTGGCCGCGGCCGGCGGGAGATGCGGCCGGCGGGGCCGGGGACGGGCCGGGGAGCGGCGGCTCACCGAAAACCGACAGGCCCGCCGCGGCGGGCAGCCGTACGGCCACCCGGCGCGAGGCGGCGAGCAGCACGGGGCCGCTGCGGCGGCACGTCCGCAGCGCGATGACCCTGGCCGGGCGGTCGTCCGGGGTCCGGAACCGGTCCGGGAAGCGTCCCATCGCATGCACGTCGGCGCCACGGAACGCGTAGATGGACTGGTCCGGGTCCCCCACCGCGATGAGCTCGCGGCCATCGCCGGCCAGCGCGCGCAGCAGCGCCTCCTGAGCCGGGTCGGTGTCCTGGTACTCGTCCACCAGCACCACGTCGTAGGCCTTGCGCTCGCGGTCCCGGGTCGCCGCACGGCTCAGCAGCGCGGCGGCGATCCGGACAATCTCCGCGTAGTCGTAGGCCGGGACAGGGGCCAGGTCGAAGCGCGCGGTGTAGCGGTCCAGGAAGCCGCCGGCGGCCACCCAGTCGTCCCGGCCGTGCGCGCGGCCCAGCCGGGCCAGGCCCCGGCCGTCCAGCCCGCGCTCGGCCGCGCGGAGCAGGAAATCGCGCAGCTCGGTGGCAAAGCCCCGGGTGCCCAGGGCGGGCCGCAGCCGGTCCGGCCAGCGGTGGGTGGCCGCCGGCTGGCCGCCGGCCGCCTCGGCGCGGAGCATCCGCCGGACCTCCAGGAGCTGCTCCGGGCCGGACAGCAGGGTCGGCGGGACGTCCCCGGCCAGCACGAACTCCCGGCGGACGAGGGCGTAGGCGTAGCTGTGGAAGGTCAGCGCCAGCGGCTGGCGGGTGGTCCGGCGCAGCCGGGTGGTGATCCTCTCCCTGAGCTCCTGGGCGGCCTTGCGGCTGAAGGTCAGGACCAGCACCCGTTCCGGGTCGATCCGGCGCTCCGTGATCCGCTGCGTCACCGCCTCGACGATCGCCGTGGTCTTGCCGGTGCCCGGCCCGGCCAGCACGAGCAGCGGCCCGCCCGCGTGCGCCACCACGGCCTGCTGGGCCGCGTCCAGGCGCGGCGGATCGGCTGGCGGCGTGGGCCGGCGCAGCAGCCGGTAGGCGTCAGGGTGATGGTCCATCGCCCAGCATTCCAGCAGAGGGCACCGACATCCGCAGTCAGGTTCACCAGGTGTCGGGGGGATTTGTGCGGCGGCGCACGAAAGGTCCGGTTAGGTTCCCTCGCCGGCCCGATGCCCGGGACCGGCTACGTTCCCTCGCCGGACCAGCGGGCCCGGCGCATGTCCACCCGGGACGGCGGCCCGCCGGGGGACGGGCGCAGCGGGGTGCCCTCAGCGCGGTAGCGCTCGAGCGCCGCCCGCTCGTGCCCGCGGAGCAGTGACCCGTCGGCGTGCACCACCCGCCACCACGGTGCGCTGCCGCCCCACAGGGCCATGACCCGGCCGACCTGGCGGGGACCGCCCTGCCCCACGTACTCGGCCACGTCGCCGTAGGACATGACCCGGCCCGGCGGGATCGAGTCCGCGACGTCGAGTACCCGGCTGGCGTAGTCCGGCATCGTGCCCGGTTCTGCCCGGGAGCCCGCCCCGGGGCTGCGTCCCGCCGCGTGGCTTTCCCCGGGGCCAGGGTTCCGGGAGCCGGGCGGCCGGCGGGCCCCGCCGGTCACGGGCGGGGGTCTGTCCAGGACGGCCTGCTGCCGCCCGGGTCCGCCGACCCGACGGCCGGTTCCGGGCCCGGGCCGGGATCCGCCCGGTCCGGCCAGGTGGCGTCGACCCGGGGCCCGGGCCAGGCCGGCGGCGGGGGCCGGTCCGCTGCGTGGTGTCCCCGGGACAGGGTGCGCCGCAGCGCCAGCACCCGCTTCCCGGCCAGGCCGGTCACGACCAGGAAGGCGAGCGCGAACAGGCACGCCACGACCAGGCCAGCCCGGCCCCGCGGGGTGATCGGCACCGTCGGCACGGCGGCCGCGCCGCCGCCGAAGTGCAGCGTGATGGCCGTGCCTGCCTGGCCGCCTGCCTGACCGCGCGCCTGGCCGGCCAGTTTCGCGGCGGCGGCCAGCGCGGCGGCGGCGTCCACCGTGCCGAATCCGATCTTGTTGTCGTAGCCGCCGGACGGACGGTTCCGGGTGCTCGAGGTAATGGCCTGCCCGACCAGGGCCGGGGCCAGGCCCGGGTACCGCGCCTTGATCAGGGCGGCGACCCCCGCGGTCAGCGCGCAGGCCGGGCTGGTCCCGCTGACCAGCCAGTACTGCCCGTCCCGGCCCTGAGCCGGGACGTTGACCCCGGGTGCGGCGACCTGGACGGACAGGTTGTCGCTGGAGAAGCCGGCCGCCGATCCGCTGCGGGACACCGCAGCGACGCCGAGCACGCCCGGGTAGTCCGCCGGGAACGAGTACGGGGCCTGGCTGGCGTGGCCGACCCGGCCCGAGTTGCCGGAGTTTCCGGACGAGGCGACCACGACGATGCCGTGATCGAGCGCGTCCTGCAGCGCGGACCGGACCGCCGTGCTGGGCTGGCCGTAGCCCAGCGACATGCTGATGACATCCGCCCGGCGCCTGATCGCGTACGTGATGGCCTGGGCCAGCGCGTCCTGCACCCGGCTGTCCGACTCGTGTTCGTAGGCGGAGTAGCCCGGGTCGTGCCGGTCGGTCACCACCCTGATCGAGAGCACCCGGGACGCCGGGGCCACGCCGACGATGCCGCTGCCGCCGCCGGCGTGCCCGTGCCCGGCGATCAGCGAGGCCATCCACGTCCCGTGCACACCCCAGTTGGGGTTGCCCGGCGGAGTGTGCACCCCGGTCAGGTCGGGGCCGGTGGTGACCGAGCCGGCCAGATCGGTCACAGCCGGGCTGACCCCGCTGTCGATCACGGCGACGGTCGCGCCCTGCCCCCGGGTCACCGGCCACGCGGACGGGGCGCTGACCGCGTCGAGTACCCACATCTGCGCGTCGCGTACCGTGTCGGCCCCGGCCGGTGCCGCGGCCTCGGCGCCCCACCAGCCGAGCACGGCCAGCATGAGCAGGCCCGCCGCGGCCCGCCGCGGCATCCGGGGGGCGTTCAGCATGCCGGTCCGCCCGGGCATCTGGCGAGGGGCGGCGGCGCACCGATCCGCGCGCCGATCCAGTCCGCTATCCCGCCCGCGACGCTCAGCATCTCGTCCTTGTCATAGGGATCGGCTGACTCGCGGACGCGGTGCCTGCCGTCCGCGTAGCCGACGGTGGACATGATCAGGTAGGGGCCGGCCGGCGAGATACTGGACAGCTGGCGGGCCGCGTCGCTGAACGAGGTGGCCAGCGTGCGGCCGAACGGGACGGCGCGCACCCCGGCGGCCGCGGAGCGCGCGGGCAGCGCGCGCAGCGCGTCGTCCGCCTGGTCCGGGCTGGGCAGTACGGCGACCCCCACGGTGACCGCGAACGTGCCGGTCGAGTCCTGGTACGTGGCCCGCAGCACGGTGGTGCAGTGCTGCCGGGCCAGCACCGGCCACGCCTTCTGGCTGGTCGCGGAGGAGCAGGAGGCGGCCGGGGCGATGCCGATCCGGGTGGCGGACAGCCGGGCCGGGCTACCGCTGTCCAGGGCCGCGGCGGGCACCTCGTACGGGATAACGGCGGGGAAGATCCGGCCCGCCGGCCAGGTCCGCCAGCGCTTGCCCAGCTCCCAGGCCGCGATCTGCTGCTGCTGCGCCCGGCTGAACGTGCGGGGCAGGACGTGCAGCGCGACCGAGCCGGCCGACGCGCCGAGGCCGACGAGCGCGAGCACGAACCCAGCCAGGATCAGCCGGTAACGCCGCTGTTCCCGGCTGGGCGGCGCGGCATGAGCGCTGCGCGGGGGCGGCGCCACGGACGGTGAGGCATGCGGCCGTGGCTCCGGCGCGCTGGTTCCCTCCGGCGCCGGGTCGCCGCCGCCACCCGGAGTCGCCGGATGCTTAGCCACACCGGAATGGTACGGCCTGGCCCTCCCCCACCACCGCGCGCACGGCGAGGTTGCCCGGATAACGGCAGGTTACCGGCCTGAAGACGGCAGGCCGGGGCACGTTACCGCGTGCCCGGCCCGGTCAGTTGCGCGGGGGGATCAGTACGAGGGCAGCGACGGGTCGATAGTGGCGACCCACGACAGCACGCCCCCGCCGACGTGCACGGCGTCGGAGAACCCGGCGTTCTTCACGATCGCCAGGCATTCCGCCGACCGGGCCCCGGACTTGCAGTGCAGCACCAGCCGCTTGTCCTGCGGGAGCTGCTCCAGCGCGGCGCCGGACAGGAACTCGCCCTTGGGGATGAGCACCGAGCCCGGGATCGAGACGATCTCGTACTCGTTGGGCTCGCGCACGTCCACCAGGAAGATGTTCTCGCCCGCGTCCTGCATGTCCTTGAGCTGCCGGGCCGTGATCGTGGATCCGGCGGCGGCCTCCTGGGCTTCCTCGGACACCGCGCCGCAGAACTCCTCGTAATCGATCAGCTCGGTGACCGTGGGGTTCTTGCCGCAGACCGGGCACTCCGGGTCCTTGCGGACCTTGACCGACCGGTATGTCATCTCCAGGGCGTCATAGATCATCAGGCGGCCGGCCAGCGGCTCGCCGATCCCGGTGATGAGCTTGATAGCCTCGTTGACCTGGATGGAGCCGATGGAGGCGCAGAGCACGCCCAGTACGCCGCCCTCGGCGCAGGACGGGACCATCCCTGGGGGCGGCGGCTCCGGGTACAGGCAGCGGTAGCACGGGCCGTACTCGGCCCAGAACACGCTGGCCTGGCCGTCGAAGCGGTAGATGGAGCCCCATGCGTACGGCTTGCCGAGAAGCACGCACGCGTCGTTGACCAGGTACCGGGTCGCGAAGTTGTCGGTGCCGTCCACGATCAGGTCGTAATCGGCGAAGATCTCCATCGCGTTGTCGGAGTCGAGGCGCTCCTTGTGCACGATCACGTTCACGTACGGGTTGATCTCACGGATGCTGTCCCGCGCGGATTCGGCCTTGGACCGGCCGATGTCAGACTGGCCGTGGATGACCTGGCGCTGCAGGTTGGACTCGTCGACCACGTCGAAGTCCACGATGCCCAGCGTGCCTACGCCTGCCGCGGCCAGGTAGAGCAGGGCGGGGGAACCCAGGCCGCCGGCGCCCACGCAGAGCACTTTGGCGTTCTTGAGCCGCTTCTGCCCGGTCATCCCGACGTCCGGGATGATCAGGTGGCGCGAGTAGCGGCGGACTTCGTCCACGGTCAGCTCAGCAGCCGGTTCGACCAGCGGTGGAAGCGACAAGGCAACTCTCCTGAGACGGCAGGTCCCGGGCTCGGTCCCGATGCCCGGCTTTTCCCTGCAACCGAGTCCCGGGCAGGCACATTCCCATCCGGGACCGGGCCCAGTCTCCCACGATCACGCAGGATCCGCGCGGGCGGAAGACGGCGCGGAAATGTCACTGCCGACCGGTACAACTCAAAGGGTGCGGCGCGGAGCCCCGCGGACGGCCCCGGCGCTGCGAACCGTGAGCAGACCCGCGTCCGTCGCTGACTTCCGGGAGGTCCCCCATGCCTACTCCGCCCTTCCAGCCACCCGGGGCGCAGCCACCCGGGGCCAGGCCGGGTTCCGGGCCGGGCGGCGGGCGGCGCGCCTGCCCGAGGGTGCCCCGGGCACCGCTGCCCGACCCGGACGCGGTGCGCCTGTGCCCCGTCCCCGACTCGGCTCCGCCCTACGACGACGAGCTGTTACCGCCGCCCGCCCGGCGCCCGGCCGCGCCGGCGGTGACCCCGGGCCGCCCCGCCGCCCA
>JAOPYP010000814.1 GCA_025964635.1 Actinomycetes bacterium
CTGGTCCATCAGCAAGGCCGCATCCAGCGCGGCCGGGTCGAGGCGGGCCAGCTCGGCCAGCGCCGCGTCCCGGGCAGACTGCTCTGGTAAACACATATTCGAATCATCCCACCCACCACCGACAAAATGACCTCCGCCGACTGCAGCGGGAAAGGCCTTGACGCCCGCCAGATGGGGCTTGTTGAGGGCCGCCGGGCGGCTTGATGCCGACCGCCACGCGGGCGGGGTGGCCGCCGGGGGAGGTCGGCACACCCGGCCACCGGGGGGTGCATGCCGCCGTGGGCGGGCTTGTCGCAAGTCACCGGGCCAGGAGCCCGATGATCACAGTCCGCGGATGGCGACGGGGCAGCGCCTTGCCGCCCGGCCGGAACCGGGCGTCAGAAACGGCGTTGCCCGCACGGCCCGGCAACTGTGCGCTGCCTGCCGGGTCGTGCGGGCAACCATTCACCATGCGCCCCAGGTGGGAAGAGGCACCCGTTAGACGTGCCGGGCCACCCGGGCGGTTCCCCTGGCTCCGCAGAAAATTTCCGGGCGCCGACTCGTAACGCGCACCTCCGCCACCTCCCCGCAACTCCTCACCACAGATCTCACACCAGCCGCCCAGGCTGTCCGGCGGCGCGGCGCTACCGGCCGCGCCACCGGCCCGCTACCGGCCGCGCCGCCGGACACATGCTGCCGACAGTGCTACCGAGGCCGCTACCGGCCGCCGAGGGCTGGCGGGATCTGCTCGTCTGGCTGACCCCACGACGGCGCCGGGGCAGGTGCCGGGCGGAACGTGGTCGCGGTGGGGTTGAGCTGACGGTGGATGACCTGCGCGGCCTGCTGGATCGTCGTGACCCCGTACGCCATGGTCGGGTTGTCCTCGGTGAGGACGACGATGCTGTAACCGCGGTGATGGCCGGTGAAGCAGCCGATGCTGTGGATACGCCAGCCGTGGGTGGCCAGCGGCAGCCAGCCGTTCTTGACGTGCACGGTCATGTCGGCGGGCGCGCCGGCCGGGACTCCCCAGCGCTGGGACGGGATGACCTGGGCCATCAGGGTGAGCGCGAAGGTTCGCGACGCCGCGTTCAGCACCGTGTTCGGGTACTGGAGCAGCTGCAGCAGCAGCAGTTCGTCGTGCGCGGTGATCTGGGTCAGGCCCCAGTAGCCGCCCGGCCCGAGCTGGGTCTGGTTCATCCCGGCCCGGCCGAGGAAGTACTGGAGGCGGCCGCGGCCCACGTGCGCCCACAGGGCCGAGGCGGCGTTGTTGTCTGAATGGGTGATCATCAGCCGGGCCAGGCGCACCTCGGACGCGGTCAGATGGCGGCGCTGCGTCTCAGCCTCACGCAGCAGCGTGCCCAGGATGGTCACCTTGACGACGCTGGCCGAGTCGAAGTGTGCCGTGGAGTTGAGCCAGCAGTTCAGGTCCTCGGTCTTGTCGTACACCCGCAGCGCGACCGTGGATGAACGGCCGCTCAGCGCCGCATGGATACCCCGGGCCAGCCGGGCCGCCAGCCTCGGATGGGCGGCAGAGCGGCAGCTCACCGCGAGCGGGCCTGCCGCAGCGCGGCCGCCGGCCAGCGGCCTCGCCAGCGCCGCGGCACTGATGCCGGTGATCCCGGCGCCGGTGACTCCGGCGCACAGCACGGCCGCCGTGACCACCAGGCTGAGCCGGCCCCGCGGGGATCGGCACCATCTCATGTCCACCATCCATCTTGTACGCGGGCTAGGCCGCCGACGTGCGCGGGCTGCCGGGAACGTCCCGTTCCCGGCGCTGGTATCTGAGCAGACGCTCGAAAGGGGCCAGAGGTTGTCTGATGTCCCACGCGTTCACCAGCAGGAGCCGGGCGCAGGAGAGACGGCGCAGGTCAGAGGCGGCCGCGAACCCGGTCGCGCAGCGGCCGCCCGTCGGGGTCGTACACCAGCCGGTACAGCGGCGCGGCCCACCAGCGCTGGGCCGTCGTGGGCCGGTAGGTCTGATGCGGCCGTACCCGCCCGGGCGGCCGTTCTCCCGTGCCGCCGCCGTCATGCCAGGCGGCCAGATCCGCGGCCTGCTGCCGGAACGCCGCGAACACGTCCTGGGGGTCCAGCAGATCGGCCACGTCCCCGGGATCCCGGTCCAGATGCTCGCAGCCGAGCCGCAGGCGGAGGTCCCGGGCGAACACCCGGGCCTCGTCACCAAGCCCGGCGGGGTCATGCGGCTCCCGGGGATCCGGCTCCGCGTCGAGCACACCGATCGACAGCTCGCTGTCGTGGCTCCAGGACCGGCGATTCAGGTTGTCCGACCCGACCATCGCCCACACGTCGTCCACCACCACGATCTTGGCGTGCACGTAGACCGGGTTGCCCTCGTGGTTCTCCAGGTCGTAGATGGCGAAACGGTCACCCCCGGCGGCGGCGCAGGCGCGCACGACATCGTGCCGGGCGATCAGGCCGGGCATCCGGGTGACCGGGCCGTCGTTGTCCGGGTACCGGGGCACCACCGCGATGACGTGCAGGTCAGGGTGGTTCCGCAGGGCCGAGGCGATGAGGCCCGCCACCGGCCGCGACCAGAAGTACTGATCCTCCAGGTAGACCAGCGAACGGGCCCGCGCGAACGCCTTCCGGTACGCGTGGGCGATGCTCCGCTCGCCGAGCGGCGCGAACGGGTAGCGGCGGACCCGGGCCGGGTAGGTGCGCAGCACCTGCACTGCGTGCGTGCCGCGCGGCATGCTCTCGTCCGGCACGGGCTCGGGCAGCGGGCGGCTGGTCATCGCGCCCATGTGGTACGCGCGGTCGTAGAGCTGGCGGACCGGGCTGGGCAGGTCCAGGACACTGCTCCCGTACCAGCGTTCCCGGAAGGTGTGCTCCAGGTCGTGCACGGCCGCCCCGCGCACCTCAGCCTGGATGTCATGCCAGGGCGGCCGCGGGCCGTAGCTGTCCGGGAAGTCCATCACCTGCGGGTCGCCGTCGTGCTGCGGGTCGTCGTTGCGGCTGTAACCCAGGTCGATCCCGCCCACGAACGCGACGTCGCGGCCGGGTGCGCCCGGGTGGCGGATCACCACCAGTTTCTGGTGATGGCTGCCCGCCCGGCGGGTCCGCGCGTCGAGCAGGACCTGGCCGCCGTCCTCGTCGATCTCGCGGACGAACTCCGCGTTGCCTTCCTCGGACTGCCGCAGCGCCTTGGGCTGGGAGCGCCAGAGCAGGCCGAAGACCTTGACCCCCCGGCGCGCGGCCCGGCCCAGCACGTCGCCGACCGCCGAGCCGGGGCCATCGAGCAGTTCGTCCAGGTCGCCGCGGAAGTCCAGGAAGTAGACCTGGTCGCCTGGCCCGGTCGCGTTCAGCTCGGCGTGCAGCCGGGCGAAGTAGCCGCGCCCGTCCACCAGCGGCTGGACCAGGTTCCCGATCGTGAACGTGCGCAGGTCGGTGGCCGGGTTGGCCCGCTCGCCGTCCCCCAGGAACCACCGCACGATGGTCGGGTCGTCGACCGGGTGGTCCGGGGCATCCTGTTCGAGGGGGTCATCAGCCGAGTCGGTAGCGCCTGGGAGCATGTCCGGATTGTGGCATCCCCAGGCGTGTGGTCATGACCGATTCACGGCACCGGGGGGCAGCCTCCGGGGCGGCGGCCGGCCTGTCCCGCCCCGTTCCGGCCCGGTATGGGAATGGTCAAGAAACGCCATAGGGCTCCTGCGCGCCGGCCCCGTCGCCCGCGCCGCCGCACACGCGGGTTCATCATGGACCGCATGGGACTGCCGTCTCACTACGCGCACTACTCGCGGCGGGCATTTCTCGGCATCGCGGCCGCCGTCACGGCCGTGGGCGCGGCGGCGTGCAGTGCGGCGGCCCGGACCGCCGGCCGGCCCGGGAGCCCGGGTAAGGCACGGACCGTGCGCGCGAAGGCGGGCGGCCCCGTCAGCGAGAACGACCTGCCGGGCGACCCGCACTGGAACATCCGGCACCTCGGCGCGCCGGACGCCATCGTGGGCTACGCGGGGCAGGCCAGCGTGCTCCCCGGCGAGCCGGTCACCCTGTTCGTATCCACCACCGCCCGCTCCTTCCGGGTCAGCGCGTTCCGGATGGGCTGGTACCAGGGGGATCAGGCGCGGCTGCTGTGGAGGTCGCCCGCCGTCAGGGGGCACCGGCAGCGCCAGCCGGACCTGATCAAGCCGGCCAACACGGTGGAAGCCAGGTGGGAGCCGTCGCTGACCGTGCCCACCCACGGCTGGCCGGAAGGCTCCTACCTGCTCCGGCTCGACGCGGAGCACGGGGCCCAGCGGTTCGTGCCGGTCACCGTCCGGTCCGCGAGTACGGCCGGTAAGACCGTTATCAAAAACGGGGTGGAGACCTGGCAGGCGTACAACACCTGGGGTGGCTACGACCTGTACAACGGGCCGGGCGGCGTCGGCGACTACAGCAACCGGTCGCTCGCGGTCAGCCTGGACCGGCCGTACGACGCCAACGGCGCTTACATGTTCCTCTACCACGAGCGGAAGACGATCGAGCTGGCCGAGCGGGCCGGGCTGCCGCTGGCCTACGTCACCAGCATCGACATCGACGGCGATCCGCACCTGCTGGACGGGGCGCGCGCGCTGTTCACTCCCGGCCACGACGAATACTGGACCCCGCCGGAGCGGGCGCACGTGACGGCGGCCCGGGACGCGGGCATGAACATCGCCTTCATGGGCGCGAACACCCTGTTCCGCCGGACCCGGATGGCCAGCACCCGGCTGGGGGAGCGGCGGCTGATCATCTGCTACAAGACGAGCTACCTGCAGGACCCGATGTACGGCAAGGACAACGCCCTGGTCACCAGCGACTGGCGGGAGCCGCCTCACCCGGATCCGGAGTCCTCGCTGACCGGGACGCTGTACGAGTCGAACCCGGTGAGCGCCGGCTTCGTCGTCGCGTCGCCGGGCAGCTGGGTCTTCGCGGGCACCGGCGTGCGGAAGGGCACCACGTTCACCGGCCTGGTCGGCATTGAGTACGACCGGGTGAACCCGGTCTACCCGGTCGAGCGGCCGATGGAGGTGCTCTCCCATTCGCCGCTGACCTGCCGCGGCGTGCACAGCTACTCGGACTCGGCGTACTACACGCACCGCGGCGGCGCCGGCGTGTTCAACGCCGGCACCATGCGCTGGGTGGCGGCCAGCAACGGGCTGCGCCGGTTCGGCCTGACCAAGCACGCGGCCCAGTTCACCCGGCAGGTGACCACCAACCTGCTGCGCGGGCTCGCCGACGGGCCGGCCGCGGCGAAGCACCCGGCGCACGACAACCTGGCCTCGATGCACGAATGGCCCGGCGATCCCATCGCCGGCCAGCACAACCTGTGGCCCCCCGTGGTGCTGTAACCACGCGGGACGCCGGACGCGCCGGCGCAGCCGCGCCCTACAACGTGATCCAGGTGGTCAGCACGCTGACGCCGGCGGCGGTGTGGCAGTGCAGCCGGAAAGGCGACGGCGGCAGCGGCCGGATGATGAAGCAGCCGATCTCGTCCAGCTCCGCGGTCGCGGCCGCCCCGCTGGCCGGGCAGGTGTCCACGTGACCGGGCTGGGACGGGACGATCTGGCCCACGATCGAATCCGGGCCGATCTCCAGCTCGATGGTCAGCTCCGCCCCCGCGAACGTGAGGAAACGCGGGCTGGCCTCCTCGGCCCGGAGCGCCGGCGCGGCGGCCTGGGCGGCGGAGTCGAACGTGAGCGCGGCCAGTTCGGCGTCGACGTTGTGCCACGTGTACGCGGCCTTGCCCGCCTCAGTGAACTCGGGGGGCACGGCCCGCGCGGCGCGGACGGCCTCGCCCAGCGCCGCCATCAGGCGGTCATCGGCCCACTGCTGGCTGGTCATTGGGGTCACCTCCGGCCGGGATTTCGTTGCTGATCAGGGCGGCGATCGCCGGATGCCGGCGGACCCGGTCCAGGCAGCGGGCGCGGCTCGGCCCGATGCTGCCGACCGGGATGCCGAGCGTGGCGCTGATGTCAGCGTACGGGACCGGCGGGTCCTCGAGGAGCAGGCCGATCAGCCGCTGGCAGCGGGGCGGCAAGTGGGCGAACGCCTCCCGGAGCGCCGCGTTGCGCTCGGCGGCCAGCACCTCGCGTTCCGCCGCCTCCGGGTCATCGCCCGGCATGTCCTCGGCGTCCACCGCATCGCCCAGGGCCTCCTGCCTGCGGGCCGCGCTCAGCACGCGGCCGCATTCCCGCCGGGTGGTGGTGGCCAGCCAGCCGGGCAGCGCCGCCGGATCGCGGATGAACGCCAGCTGGTCCACGAGCCGGAGCCAGACGCTCTGCCCGACGTCATCCGCGTCGGGGCGGTCCAGCCGGTACCGGCGGCAGATCGACCAGATCAGCGGGGCGTAACGGTCCACGATCGCGTCCCAGGCGTGCTTATCACCGTCGCGGGCCCGGGCGACCAGCGTGGCGACCGGCGCGTCATCGCGCATCACGGGCCCGTCCTCTCCCCGTGCGGGCCATGGGACCGCGGGCGGCCCGTACCTGCCCCGCCCGTGGCTGCCCTGCATTGTACGAGGCCGGCCTAGTCCGGACGCTAGCTCCATGAGCACCTGACCTTCTGGCCGTGCCGCGGCCGGATGCCTGCCGCGCCCCACGGCCCGGCCCGGAAACAACGCTTCACTAGGACAGAGGCCGCCTCGCCGCGCGTGATACCGCGCGAGGCCCGGAAGCTTTTGGCTCAAATTTTTCCCGGTGCTGTATCAGGCCCCCGCCGGTGCCCTCCGTCCAGGCAGAACCCGGCGGACCGGGGGCGGGGGGAAACCGGGAGCGGGGGAAAGGCCCGGCCCGGCTGTGCCTGCGCGAGCGGGTGCGGCCGGGCCAGGCCGGCTAGCCTGCTCCGCTCGCTGCGGGTGACGAGGCCGCGGTTTCGGGCGGCTGCCCGGTCAGCCTGCGCCTAGCGTGACGAACGACGACGCGGTTGCCTGCTGGATCTGATCGCCGGTGAGGTCGAGCCGGACATTGCACATCGACTCGGCCAGGTTATGGCCGGCTCGCAGGTATCGGTGAAGGCCCACCATGAGGGGCACGACCGCGTAGTCGTTCACGGGGACGACGCTGGCGGCAATCCCGGCCGTTCCCAGCGGCAGCAGGCTGCTGACCAAGCCGAGAAGTTCGTCAGCCCCGGCAGGCGCCTGGACGCCGGAGTCGCAGCTCGAGAGAACCAGCCGGTAAGGCGCGCGGTCCAGCTGCTCGAAGTCATAGACGGTCAGGGGCCCGTCACACATGCGCAAGGAAGAGAACATCGGGCTGTCGGCGCGGAAGCTTCCGTGCGCGGCAATGTGGCCCAGCCAGGCTCCGTCGAGCGCGGACAGCACCCGCCCCGCGGTGGCCTCAGCCCCTCCGAGCACCGTGACGTCGTCATACAGGTGCGCAATCAGCGGAACCTCAGCGCCTTCAGTGACCAGGCCAGGTCCGCGGGCCAGCGTGACATGCGGGCGGCTGGGCGGCGAGGCCGAATGCGCACGCAGCCAGGCGCCAGCCGAGGGGGCCACGCTGAACGCGCGGCCGCTCAGTGCCGGAATCAGTGCCCATGGAATCGCGTGAAGCTTGCCGGGCGGTACGACCACGACTGGCCGGTCGCCCAGGTCACCGGCGGCCGGGCCGAGGAGCGCGTCCTGGAGCTGCGGGCCGACCGCCCTCAGGATGCCGAGCGCACCGTCCAGGTTGTCTCCGGGGCGGCTGCGGGCCAGGCGGCGCAGAGCAAAGCGGGCGAAATCAGAAGCGCGGATAGCGTGCTCGGTGCGGCCTGCCGTGAATTGCCGGACTCGCCCGGCTCCACAGGACAGCACATGCAGGACGCCGTCGAGGTCGATGATCTCGATCAGCTGGGCGGTGCCTAGCTGGTCGAGTAGTTGCGGGATGTTGACCACACTGTGGGCGGAGTTGGGAGCCCCTCGGGCCCTCAGCGACGTGGCACGTACCGATCTTTCGAGCCGCTGTTGCTGCCGCTGGAGCGCGGCGGAGGGCCTGCCTTGGCGCCGGGCGTCCTCCAGCCGGCCGGTGATCTCGCGCAGCGCCGCGAGGCTGTCAGCGAATCCCGCGCCGGCCGGGGGCCTTACCGGCGGGACGGCCAGCGCAGTGGCCCGCCAGCGTTCACTCCAGGTCAGCAAGAGCCGGGGCCGGTGAGCCCGCACAGCATGACGCTGCGCGAGCACAGCCAGTTCGGCCCCGTGGGCTGTGGCCTGTGCTCGAAGTTCCGAGGCGCCCAGGGTGAACTGAAACTCATCCAGGACCGCCAGCCCGCGGCGGCAGGCGGCGAGCAGGCGGCGCGGGTCGGCGGCCGCCTCGGCCCGCAGTGCCTCGCAGAGCCAGCCGCTGGCGCGAGCCATCTCCGGGCCACGCCTGCTCTGCGCGGCCGTGCTCAGGTGACGATCGGCCTCATCACGGCGGCCCAGGTCCAGCGCCACCCGCCCACCCAGCAGGTGTGCCTGCGTCGCCTCAGCCGAGCCGAGCGCCTCTAGCCGGACCGCCGCCTGGCTTGCCGCGCGCAGCAACTGGGCTGACACCGGGCCGGCCGCATGACGTGCCTGGGCGAGGGCGAGCCCGGCGTGAGCCTGCCCCCAGGCGCTCTGCTGAGACTGGAAGAGGCGGTACGCGGTTCGTGCCCGGTCAAGGGCGGCCTGCGGCTGCGCTGCGGCCAGCGCGCAGTTGGCCGCCATGAGCAGCAATTCGGCCTTCTTGGTGGACTGGCCGTGGATCTGCTCGATATCGCCTATGGCCGCGTCCGCCTCGGCCAGTGCCTCGCTGGCCAGCCCAGCCGCCAGCAGCACGGCGCACCGGTCGAGGCTGAGGAAGGGGGTGGGCACGTTCAGTGACCCATAGCGGAAGGCGGCCTCGTCGAGAAAGGACAGCGCCGCAGGAAGATCTCCGGACCGGAACGCGACCGTCGCCCGGTTGAACACCGTGTGGACCGCTTCCAACTCCTGACCGGTTCCGGCGTAGAGGCGTCCGGCGGCCACAAAGTCAGCATCCGCGCGGGCTGGCGATCCGAGGCCCAGGTAGACCAGCCCGCGGCCGCTCAGCGCTCGCGCCGTCCAGACCTGATCACCGGCGCGCTGCAACGCGCTGACGGCACGGCGGAAGTCGTTCAGCGCCGCGGGGAACCGGCCGAGGATCCAGAGCACAATGCCGCGCCGGTGCAGTACCCGCCCCCTCAGCACACCGCTGGACAGCCGGATAGCGCGATCAAAGGCGGCAAGTCCGTCCGCCGTGCGGCCCGCGTGGACGAGCGCTGTCCCCAGGGACCCCAGCACATCGGCTTCGCGCTCTGCCGAGCCGGTCCGGCGGGCCAGGCGCAGCGCGGCTCGCAGCTCGCGTACCCCCGCGTTGACATCGCCGATGTCACGCAGGACGATCCCGGCGGCCTGATGGGCCACCGATGCCTCGCGGGGGCCAGGTTGCCCCGCTATGATCTCGCGCGCCCTGGTAAAGGCGTCCCTCGGACGGGACACAGCCAACGGCAGCAAGTCGTCTACATCGGGCTGATCGGATCCTGGCGCAAGCGCGCCTTCGGCCACGAAGCTAATGCTAGATGCTTGTATTCTCGCGGTCCACGCAATATTCAACGAAAATATGTTTTACCTAGGTAAGCCAAGTTCTCGGCCAGCTGATCACTTTAAGCGATATTGCCGATACTAGAAGTAACCAAACTTAGCACTGGCTTGCCAAAGACGCTGGGCAGATGTATCACCGCCTCAGGCGATAGCTCCCTATATGCAGCAGACCGGTTGGCGCATCGTGCGTGCGGACGGGTGCCACCGGCCTGCGGTGGGTCCGGCGCGGCGAATCCAGGTCGTTTCAACCTACGGAGGGGCAGTATGACCCAGACGGATAAGTGGAGAAATGGGCTGCAGCCCAGAGTCGCCGATGAGGTCGAGCACATCAAGGCGGCCTTTCGCAACCCACCCCGCACAAAAGGCGCCGACCGGCCGCGGAAAAGGGAAATTATAGCCATCGCCGCCCCGGATGGCGGGCTTGACTACATGTTCGCCGAAGGTGAGATCCTGGTCCGCGAAGAGTATCTCGACCGCGTACTGGAGATTCTCGAGCACCCCTCCCGGCGCGACCTTGAGCGTGGCCAGCGGGATGCGGTCCAGCCTGTCATCGCGGGCGTTGCCCTGCTCACCACCCTGGGCCGCCGCTATTCGCGCATGGTCGATGCGGTGGGCGCTATTGACGAGCGACTCGGCCCGGGAATCGCCACCCCGAATCACGTCATGACCGTCTGCCCGGGTCAGGGGACTTCCTGCCCGGCCACAGAACCCGAGGAAGTGTACGACGAGATCGAGCCTTTTCCCTCGGTATGCCAGGTCGGCGGGGGCGCCGGGGTGCTGATTTACATGGCCGATACCGGATTGCTACGGGACGCGGAGACCCATTCGTGGCTGGCCGGGGTCCGGATGAGGGATCCGGTGGAGGATGCAGACCCTCTTTCCCCACTGCAGGGCAACCCGCCGGTGATCCCTCCCTACACCGGACACGGCACGTTCGTCGCGGGTGTGACGCGGTGCATGGCACCCTCCGCGGAGATCATCATGACCAATGCTTTCTCGGTCGCGGGCAGTGTGCTGGAAGCGGATTTGGTACCGAGGCTCGAAGCAGCGCTGAGCCTCGGCGTGGACATCTTCCATCTGACCGTTGCCTGCCTGTCCAGGCATGATCTCCCGCTCATCTCTTTCCTGGAGTGGCTCGGACGGCTGCGCCAGTACGGGGGCGTGGTGTGCATTGCCGCCGCGGGTAACAGCGGCTTCCGGCGGCCCACCTGGCCGGCCGCCTTCTCCGAGGTGATTTCCGTCGGCGCGCTCGGTGGCGACTGGCGTGGCCGGGCCTCGTTCAGCAATTTCGGCGGATGGGTAGACGTGTACGCGCCCGGGAGAGACCTCGTCAACGCGTACGCGACCGGCGCGTATACCTGCTACGCCAGTCCGTATGCGGGACAGGTTCGACGCTTCTACGGCATGGCCAAGTGGAGCGGCACCTCCTTCTCGACGCCGATCGTCACCGGGCTGATCGCCGCCCGGATGTCCCGTACCGGCGAAAACAGTCAGCAAGCGGCCGCTGCGCTGCTCGCCGAGGCACGCCACCAGGCGATTCCGGGCGTTGGCGCAGTGCTGCTGCCCTGCTGCCCTGATGGAACCGCGGACCGGGACTGTACCCGGCACCGGTGTTAGCTGATCGCCTTCCCGGTCTCACCCGCCTGCTGTGAGTCGGTGCTCGCTGCTCCCTGGGACTCGGTGACGACCAGGTCGAGGTCGCCGGCCGCGACGTGGTGGCCCTGGGCGCAGCGCAGTTCGGTGTGCACGGGCTCGCCGCAGCCCCGGTGCCGGAACTCCAGCGGGGCGGGCCGGACCCAGCGGTTGCCCCACTGCATCAGCGCAGCCAGGACCGGGAAGAACTCCCTGCCCTTCTCGGTCAGCCGGTACTCCAGCCGGGTCCGCTGGCCCGGCTCCCGGTACGGCTCCCGGGCCAGCAGCCCGTCCTCGACCAGTTCGCGGAGCCGGGCCGCCGCCACCGGCTGGCTGATCCCCACCCGCTCGGCGAAATCGTCGAACCGGGAGGTCCCGTAGAAGGCCTCGCGCAGCAGGAGGAAGGCGGACCGGGCGCCGACCACGTCGATGGCTCCCGCGATCGGGCACCGGGCATTGTCCCAGTTCTCCCGCGACTGAAGCGGGCCGGCCAGCCGGACTATCGCAGACTCCATGTCCTCACTGTAGCCTGGCTTGCGCTTCCCTAATTCAGGGAAGATCGGGGTACAGGGCGGTGACCCCGCCCGCCAGGCCAGCCTGGAGCTTCTGGCTGAGCTCGTCGGCCAGGATCTCGTAATCGCCCGCGGCAAGGCCGTCCACTGCGGTCATGGCGACTTCCCCGACGTCCAGCTTGGGTGCGTCGACCCGCGCGGTCAGGTCAGTGTCCATGTAGCCCACGTGCAGCCCGCTGACCCGGATGCCCTGCGGGGCGAGTTCCTGGCGCAGGGCGTTGGTCAGCGACCACTCGGCGGACTTGGCCGCGCAGTACCCGCCAATCCGCGGGAAGCTGATCCAGGACAGGGCGGACAGGACGTTCAGGATAGCCCCGCCCCCGTTCGCGGCGATCGCCGGCGCGAAGGCCCGCGTCGCCGCGAGCGTGCCGAAGAAATGCGTGTCCATCTCCAGCCGGAGCTTCTCGAGGTCGCCGTCCAGCAGCGACGCCCCGGTGCCGACGCCCGCGTTGTTCACCAGGACAGTGACGCCGGCCGCGGCCTCCGCGGCGGCGGCGAGCGACTCCGGGTCGGTGATATCCAGCGCGACCGGGATGGCGCCGGGCAGGGCAACGGTGCCGGGGTCGCGGGCGCCCGCGTAGACGCGCGCGCCGCGGCTGATCAGTTCCGCGGCCAGGGCCCGGCCGAATCCGCGGTTGGCCCCGGTGACCAGGGCGGTGCTGGCTGAGATGTCCATGATGGCTCCAGGGGGGTCAGTGCTCACTACGCACGCTGGCTGAGCAGCGGCCGGCGGAGCGACCGCTGGCTTAGTAAAGGCATAGTCAGGACTGCAGACCGCTGGCTAAGGATTTAGCAAGTTAGGGTCAGCCCGGCGGCGGGACCAGGCGCAGGCCGTGCCGGGGCGGGGTCGTCACCGCCTGGCCGTCGCCGGGCACCGCGGTCAGGGTGAGGCCGAACACGTGCGACTGGAGCTCGTTCGTGCTGATCCCGATCGAGGAAGCGATCGTGGCGGGAGTCTCGCCGCCGTCCCGGACGGCCCGGAAGACCTTGGCCAGCAGCTGCGACGATTCGCGCTCGATGCCCTGCGGCTCGCTGTACCGGTAGCCGAGCCGGGAGAGCTGCACGCACGCGGTCCGGTAGCCCCACTCGGTCAGCAGGTCCAGCTCGTGCAGCCGGTGGGCCAGGGCCATGGCCGACACCTTCCAGGTTCGCTTGGCCTCCACGATCCCGGCCGGGGTGGCATCAAGCAGCCCCTGGGCCAGGACGCTGGCCCGGGGCATGAGGAACGCGGCGGCGAACCGGTTGGCCTCGACCTCGGCGGCCGGGCGGCCGGGTACCTGGTGCTCCCCGTGCAGGACGAGATGGCCCAGCTCGTGGGCCGCGTCGAACCGGCCCCGCTCGCCGCTCTTGCCGGTGGCCAGGAAGATGAACGGCCGCCCCTGCCAGTACAGCGAGTAGGCATCCAGCTCGGTGTTCTCAGCGGTCAGCGAGTAGATCCGGGCGCCCCGGGATTCGAGGAGGTGCAGCACGTTGCTGACCGGGCGCTCACCCAGGCCCCAGCGGGCCCGGACCACTTCCGCGGCGGCCTCGGGATCGTGCCCGGCCAGGCCCGGGATGTCGGTATCCGGCAGTCGGAACCTCGTGTCGATCCAGTCGTTGATCAGCAGCGCAATCCGGCCCGCGCTCAGCGCCCGGTCCCGCTGCCGGGCGGTCATCTTGCTCAGGGCCCGGAAGCTCACCGCGGCCTCGGGAATCTCGTCCACGTCCGGTGCGCCGAGGAAGCTGGGGGACACGTCGAGCGCCCGGGCCAGCTGCCGCAGAGTGTCGGCGGACGGTTCCTGGTGGCCGTTCTCGTACAGGGAGATGCTGCGGGTGCTCAGCCCGGTGAGCCCGGCCAGCTGGGTCAGGGTGAGCCCCCGCCGCTTGCGGGCGATCGCCAGCCGGGACGGGGTCAGGACCGTCACCTGTCCGCGTGGCATCAGAGCCGGCT
>JAOPYP010000816.1 GCA_025964635.1 Actinomycetes bacterium
GCGACGGTGGATGACTGGTCCCAGGGCGTTCCGCTGGACTACACCCGCGAGCTGTGCCAGTACTGGCTGGAGGCTTACGACTGGCGGGCGTGCGAGTCCCGGCTGAACGGCTTCCCCCAGTTCCGCACCGGGGTCGACGGCCTGGACATCCACTTCCTGCACGTGCGGTCCCCCCGCGAGGACGCCCTGCCGCTGGTCATCACGCATGGCTGGCCCGGCTCGATCGTCGAGTTCGGCAAGGTTATCGGGCCGCTCACCGATCCGGGGGCGCACGGCGGGGACCCCGCGGACGCCTTCCACGTGGTCTGCCCGTCGCTGCCGGGCTACGGCTTCAGCGGCAAGCCCAGCCGGCCGGGCTGGGGGACCGCGCACACCGGTGACGCCTGGGACCAGCTGATGACCCGGCTCGGCTACCCGCGCTACGCGGCCCAGGGTGGCGACTGGGGCGCCCAGGTCACCACGGCCATCGGCGCCCGCCACCCGGATCACCTGGTGGGCATCCACCTCAACATGCCGGCCGTGGCTCCCGATCCGGCCACCCTGGACGATCTCACCGAGCGGGAGAAGGCCGCCATCGCGACGATGGAGTACTACCGGAGATGGGACTCGGGCTATTCGAAGCAGCAGTCCACCCGGCCGCAGACCATCGGCTACAGCCTGGTCGACTCACCAGCCGGGCTGTGCGCCTGGATCATCGAGAAGTTCTGGTCCTGGACCGACTGCGACGGCGATCCGGCCAACGTCCTGACCAGGGATGAGATGCTCGACAACGTCATGATGTACTGGCTGCCCGGCACCGGGGCCTCGTCCGCCCGGCTGTACTGGGAAAGCTTCCGCACGCCCATCCGCGGGACGGTGACCGTGCCGGTCGGCTGCTCGATCTTCCCGAAGGAGATCTTCCGCCCGTCCCGCCGGTGGGCGGAACGCCAGTTCCCGGACCTGCGCTACTGGAACGAGCCGGCCACGGGCGGCCACTTCGCCGCGTTCGAGCAGCCTGAGACGTTCGTGAACGAGGTGCGCGCCGCGTTCCGCCCCCTCCGTTAGCCCGTTGGCGGGCCGCGCGGCCCGGTTCTCGCCGTCCCCGGCCGTGATCGGTCCAATTCTGAAACAGTCCGATCCGCCCGATGCGGTTAGCGTCGCAATTACCTACCAACGGAGGTTGGCCATGAAAGCGCTGGTGTACCACGGGCCCGGGCAGAAGGCATGGGAAGACGTTCCGGACGCGGCGATCCAGGAACCGACCGACGTGGTGGTGCGGGTCGACACCACCACGATCTGCGGCACCGACCTGCACATTCTCCACGGCGATGTCGCCGCGGTCACTGACGGCCGCATCCTCGGCCACGAGGCGGTCGGCACCGTCACCGAAGTGGGCGACGCGGTCAAGGGGTTCGCGGTCGGCGACCGGGTGCTGGTCCCGGCCATCACGAAATGCGGCCGGTGTGAGTACTGCCAGCGGGGCATGCCGTCGCACTGCCAGACGGTCGGCGGGATCGGCTGGATCTTCGGCCACCTCATCGACGGCACCCAGGCCGAGTCCGTGCGGGTGCCGTACGCCGACACCTCCCTGTACACGGTCCCCGGCGACGTCACGAACGAGCAGGCCATCTTCCTCGCCGACTCGCTGCCGACCGGGTACGAGGTCGGTGTGCTCGCGGGACAGGTACGGCCGGGCGACACGGTCGCCGTGGTCGGCGCCGGGGCGGTCGGCCTGTCGGCCATCCTGACCACCGGCCTGTGGGGCGCGTCGAAGGTCATCGCGATCGACACGAACAAGTTCCGCCTGGACAAGGCGCTCGAGTTCGGGGCGACTGACGCGGTCGAGGCGGGAGCCAGCACGGTCGCCGACGTGATCGCGCTCACCGACGGCCTCGGCGTGGACGTGTCCATCGAGGCGGTCGGGTATCCCGAGACGCTGCTGACCACGGCGTCCCTGGTCCGGCCGGGCGGCACCATCGCCAACATCGGCGTGCACGGAGTCCCGGTGGAACTCCCGATGCAGGAGATGTGGATCCAGAACGTCACCCTGACGATGGGGCTGGTCGACACGGTGTCCATTCCCACGCTGCTGAAAATGGTGGCCAGCGGCCGGATCCCGGCCGAGAAGATGGGCACGCACACGTTCACCTTCGATCAGATGGACGACGCGTACGACGTGTTCAAGAACGCGGCCTCCAACTCGGCCCTGAAAGTAGTCATCACGCCCGCCTGAGCTCCCGGGCCCCGTGCGGTCCGGCCTCGCTGACACTTTTCCCGCGGGACGTGCGATTTGCCGTCCGGTTTGCCCGGCTGCGGCGCACGAAATGCGTGAAAAGAAGGAACGAGGAGGAGGGGGCCGGACGAGCGCGGGGCCCGGTGTGGGCGGCCCGCCCCAGCCCGCACGCGGGCGCGTGGGCGGGCTGAGGCACGGCGGCGGGGGTGACGCGCGAGAGTCGCGGGAACGATGATGGGGTGAGCGGGACAGATTTCGTGGGTGAGGCCACCGACGAGCTGTATGGCTCGGATCCGGAGGACTTCACCGAGCGCCGCACGGCCCTGGCCGCCCAGGCCCGGGCGGCCGGGGACCGCGCGGCGGCCAAGGAGATCGCCGGGCTGCGCAAGCCCACCCGGCCAGCCTGGATGATCAACCAGCTCGTCCGGGCCGACCCCGGAGTGGCGGCCCGGCTGGCCGGGCTCGGCGATGAGCTGCGAGCCGCCGCGGCGTCGCTCGATGGTCCGAAGATCCGGGAACTGTCGCAAGCGCGGCGGCAGCTGGTCGACACGCTCATCCGGCAGGTTCTGCACCAGGCCGGCGAGCAGTCCCCGCCCGCGGGGCTGCGGGAGGACCTCACCGCCACGTTCGGCGCCGCACTCGCCGATCCGCAGGTCGCCCGGGACCTGGCCGCGGGCACGCTGCTGCGGGCCGTGCACCGGGCCGATTTCAGCTCCGGCGTACCCGGGCTGACCCTGGTCCCGCCGACCGCGGACACCGCCAGGAGGACGGCGCCCCGGAGGCCTAGGCCGGACGCTGGGCCGCCCGGTGATGGACGTGACACCGGGACGGCGCAGGTAGTTGCGCCGGAGACGGTGAAGGCCGCCCGGGCGGCGCGGGAAGCGAGGGCGGCCGAGGCGGCCCGGGCGGCCGAGGAAGCCCAGGCGGCGGCCC
>JAOPYP010000821.1 GCA_025964635.1 Actinomycetes bacterium
CGCTGAACCTGGCCAGCGCGAGGGCAGGGCTGATGGTCCCGGAAAAGTGCACGGGATGTTTGGCCAGATACGTTGATCACCGATATGTTGCGGGACATGCGTGATCCGCTTCGCGAACCCACGTTCCTGATCCTCGCCGCGCTGGCCCCGCAGCCACTGCACGGGTACGCGATCATCGGTGAGGTCGCCGAACTCTCCGGCGGGCGTATGGCGCTGCGGCCCGGCACCCTCTACGGCGCGCTGGACCGGCTGGCCGAAGAACGGCTGCTCGAGCCGGACCGGGAAGAAATGGTGGACGGCCGGCTGCGCCGCTACTACCGGCTCACCGACGACGGGGCGGCCGTCCTGGAGCAGGAAGCCGCCCGGCTGCAGGGCAACGCGGAGGCTGCGCGGCGGCGGCTCGCCCGCCGCCCGCCGCACCGCCCGATGACGCCCGGCGCCATGAGACCAGGCCCGGTGATGCCCGGCGCGGTGCCACGGCCGGTCAGCGGCCTGGCGTGAACCGGGAACGCGCGGCCGGCGGGCTCAGCCCTGCGCCCACGCCGCGGCCGGGGGACTGACGGTACCTGGCGCCGTGCGCCAGGTCATCACGTCGAAGCAGTACAGCCCCTGCTGGACGCCGGGATCCTGCTCGATCAGCCGCCGGACCTCGTCCTGGGACTCCTTCTGGTAGAAGCCGACCCCGCAGATGTCCTCATCCTCGGCCGGGCTGTCGTCGACCGGGCCCGCGGCGATCTGGTCGCCGCCCGCGACCATGCCGAGCGTGTACGCGAGATGCTCACGGAAGATCCGTTCCCTGGTCTCCTCGTCGAAGTCACGGCCCGCGGCCGCGTGCCGCAGCAGCACCATCTGGTACGAAACGAGTTCTGGTCCGGTCATCGGGCGGTCCTCTCACGCGGGCGGGTGGCTAGGCAGGCGGCCGGGCGCGCGGCGCCGATCACGGCGCCGGGGCCGTCGCTGGCGGCGCGATGGCGGCCGCGAAACGATCCAGGATGCGGGACCAGCCGGTGGAGTAGGCGCCGGACGTGTAGCCGCCGGGCAGCGCGCAGTCCTCGGCCAGCTGCTCCTCGGTCATCGCCTCCCAGCCGCGGTGCTCGACCGTGACCCTGGTCAGGGCCGGGCCCAGGGCGGCGAAGGAGAGCTCCACCTCGGTGGGCACCGGCGTCCCGGTCCAGGTCATCACGAAGCGCTCCGGTGGCTCCCAGGCCAGCAGCTCGCCCCAGTCCAGCTCGGTGCCGTCCGCCCAGGTCTCGTAGACCCGGCCGCCGGCCCGCTGCTCCATGGTCACGTCACGGACCCGGTCCTGCCCGGCCGAGAACGGGACGGCTGGCCACCAGGCGCCGATCGTCCGCACGAACGTCTCGAACGTGTGCCTGGCGTCGCTGCGGACCATGGCCGACTGGCGCACCGGCGGCCGGTGCAGCGCCGTGACCCGGCCCGGCCCGGGTGGCTGGCTCATCGGGTTACCACCGTCCTATCCGGCCTGCGCGGACGGGCGGGCGTCGCTGAGGCCCCGGTCCGCCTCGACGATCTGGCGGGCGGCATCCAGGGATGACGCCCACATGTCGTTCAGGAACTCCCGCAGCCCGTCCAGGCCCTCGGGCCGGGCCCGGTACAGCCGCCTGGTGCCCTCCCGCCGCTCGGTCAGCAGCCCGGCGTTCTTCAGCACGGTCAGGTGCTGGCTGATGGCGGTCCTGGTCACGTCGAACACCGCGGCGATCTCCCCGGCCGCCAGCTCGTCGTCGGCGACGAGCCGCAGGATAGCGCGGCGGCGCGGCTCGGCGATCGCCTTCAGGGCCTCGTCGGTCGCCTGCTCGCCCGCGACCGCCGCATCCTGCGGTGTGCTGCCGCGCACGGCGTCCTGCGGTGTGCTGCCCGCGCGCACGGCGTTCCGCGGCGCGCTGCTCACGGCGGGCTCAGCTCCAGAGCCCGACGGGGTTGGCCGGGTCCGCGGCGATCTGCCATCCGAACAGCTCCCCGTAGAACTTCTGGGCCCGTCCGGCATCAGGGCTGGTGATCTCGAAGAACGCGACTGGGCTGGCCCATGGCCGCTCCTTCCGTGATGCCCGGCGGGACGGTTGCAGCGTCCGGCCGGAAGCCGTCATGTGACAGCCACCGCTAACGTTAGTGCTGGCGAACGTTAGCGTCAACTGTCAGAAGCCGTGGGGCAACCCACCGCCACACGAGCCGCCAGCCGAGCTGGAACAACCCCAGGAAAACCAGCGCGACCAGGATGAACGCGAATGCGGTGCCCTGGCCTGCGAGGACCCGCAGCGCCATGCCGATGGCCACGGTGCCGAGCCATACGCCCACGCCGGTCGGCAGCAGCGCGGTGGGCCGCTGCCAGAAGCGTGTCGCCGCCATCCCGGCCGCCGCCCCGGCGGCGAACGGCCAGAACGTATCCCAGAGCCCGGTCAGGGCCCCGCCCGCGTGGTGGTTGGCCCGGCCGATCACGACGAAGAGCAGCACACAGCCGAAATCGGCGAGGGCCGCGCCAGCAGAACGCATGGCGCCAGGGTAGTGCCGCCCCGGCCCGGTACACACGGTCCGGTCCGGGCACCGCCCGGGCGTACACTCACCAGGTGCCAGATCAAGGGCCGGCTAGCACGGTTGTCCGAGGGCGATGGCCCGGCTGCTGATCGTTCACCACACCTCCTCACCGTCCATGCAGGCCATGCTGGAGGCGGTGCTGGCCGGCGCGGGTACCGACGAGATCGAGGGCGTCGAGGTCGTGACCAGGCCCGCGCTGACCGCGTCCGCCGTCGACGTCCTCAGTGCGGACGGCTACCTGCTGGGCACCCCGGCCAACATCGGCTACATGTCGGGGGCGCTCAAGCATTTCTTCGACGGGATCTACTACCCGTGCCTGGAGGCCACCCAGCGCAGGCACTATGGCTTGTACGTGCACGGCAACAACGACACCGGGGGCGCGGTGCGGGCGGTAGAGGCCATCACGACCGGCTTGCGGTGGCACCGCGCCCGGCCGCCGGTCGCGGTCGCGGGTGAGGTCGGACCCCGGGACCTGGAGGCGTGCTGGGAACTGGGCGCCACCCTGGCCGCGGAACTGGCCTCGTGATCCTCGCTGTCGCGCTGAACGCCACGGTGAACGTCAGTTACGAGGCGGAGGAGATCGCCTGGGGCGCGTCCAGTCACATCAGCAGGATGACCTGCCGGGCCGGCGGCGGGAGCCTGGCCGTTGCGCGGGTGCTGGCCGGCCTGGGCGAAGAGGTGCTGGTGGCGGGCTTCGCGGGCGGTGGCGCCGGGAACCTGATCGAAGCCGACCTGGCCCGCGCGGGTGTGGCCACGGCCTTCACCAGGATCGGCC
>JAOPYP010000008.1 GCA_025964635.1 Actinomycetes bacterium
GCGGCGGACGGCGCCCGCAGCGGCATCCGCCGCCAGCTCGGTATCGCCATGAACGGCCCAGATGACCTGGGCAGGCAGCAGATGATCGCCTTCCGCGCAGACCTGACCGCCTACACCGGCCAGAACCCGCGCGGCATCTACTTCCTCACCGCCACCGGGGCAGCGCTGATCTGGACTCATCCCGGGCACCGCTGGGTACTCAGCATCCCTGACGGGCCCGGCGGCGGCGCTTCGGATCTGGCTACGACGGTCCGGGGCGTGCTCGGTGTCCCTGGCCTGCCGATCGATGTCCTCGGCTCAAATCACTGGACCGCAGCCGCCCAAACCGCGGCACGTTACGCGCAAGGCCCGATTTTCCTGACCGGCGACGCTGCGCACCGGTTCCCGCCTGTCGGCGCCACCGGCGTCAGCGCCGCGATGCACGATGCGCATAACCTCGCCTGGAAGATCGCCGCCGTCCTCGGGGGCCGCGCCGGGCAGGCGCTGCTGGACAGCTACGCGGCAGAGCGCGAACCGGTCGGGCAACGCAACGCCACCGAGACCGGCACCGCCTGGTCCCGGCTGATCAACGCGGACGGGGCTCCCTTCGCCGGACGCAGCCTCGCCCAGATCGACATGGGCTACCAGTACCGGTCCCCGGCCATCACAGCCGACGGCAGTCCCGACGCCGACCCTCCCGGCACCGACTACCGTCCGTCCGCCACCCCCGGCTGCCGCGCACCGCACCTATGGATCGACACCCCTGACGGGCGCAAGTCCACGATCGACCTGTTCGACCGCAACATCGTCCTGCTCACCGCCGCGCCCGGCACATCGTGGCGGGCCGCCGCCCAGACCGCCTCCCGCGCCCTCCGACTGCCTATCGAAAGCCACGTAATCCGCGAACCCCAATGGCCACACCGCTACGGCGTGACGCCCGCGGGCGCGGTACTCGTCCGACCAGACGGACACGTCACCTGGCGAAACCGCACGACACCCGGCGCAGGCGAGCCAGCCGCCGCGACCCAGATCCTCACCGCGCTGGCTGCCGCCACCAGCATGACTCAGGACCGCCTGGTGTACGGTCTGACGGCAGAGTGAATGCGGTCTGGGCGAGATTGCGGGTCGATGCGCGCCGGCGCTGGCGGGCATGACTGGGTGTGGCCTGGCTCCGGGGCCTGTTCGGGGGGCTCGTGACCACGGCGGCGGCCGACGCACGGCGCACGGACAACGCGTACACCCGGTTCCTGGTCACCAACCACGGCGCAAAGTACATGATTGACGACTTCATCCCCAACCCGCAGGCCGCCGTCGTCGCCCCCAAGACAGTCGCCGCCCTGCCCTCGATCGCCGAGGCGGATTCCTCCGTGGGTACTGACCGGCCGCCACCGTTGGCTACATTTCGTGGCTTCGCCCGATGGCCGCGCCTTCGGCACCGGTCCCACCGGGCTGAAGCTGCTTCAGGAGCGCCTGCCCGATCCTGCCGTGCCGCCAGGTGCCGGGCACATTCAGCGCCATGATCTGCTCCGGGGCTGCCCGCGTGTCATGCGGCAGTGCCCCGAGACGCACAACCGCGCCGCAGCCCGGCGCCGCATGCCTGACCTCGGCACGATCCAGCAGATCCATGCCGTCCACGCGGTCAAAGCCGATCACCTCATGGCCGAGGCGCTCCCGATGCCCAGCGACTGCGACACCAACGTTGCCGCGATGCCCGGTGACGAAGAATGCGCACGCCACCATGATCTCCCCGCGATCCAACTAGCGCATGCACTGGTGGAGGAGGGCGTCGACACGCCTGAAGGCGCAACCAAGTCCAGCTTGCAAGTCATAACCACTCACCTAGCGATCCCTGGCCGCTAGGTAACGTCGCTAAGCGCCAGGGCCAGCTTGGCCCGGCGGAAACTCAGGTGGCCTCAGCGCACTATCTGGTTAGAGTTGGGCCGTGCCCGAGCTGCAGCGGCTGCATGCTGGTCATGCGCCGGCGGTCCTGGCCTTTGAGCTGGCGAACCGCGCCTACTTCGCTGCCTCGGTCTCCGACCGTGGCGACGAGTTCTACGACCAGTTCACCGACCGGCACAGCGCCTTGCTGGCTGAGCAGGAGGCCGGCATCTGCGCCTTCTACGTGCTCGTCGCCGAGGATGGCTCGGTACTGGGCCGGTTCAACCTGTACCGCTTCGAGGACGGCACCGCGGAACTCGGCTACCGGGTCGCGCAGCACGTCGCCGGCCGCGGCGTGGCGACCGCGACCGTCCGGGAGGTGTGCCGGCTAGCGGCGGCGCGGCACGGGCTGCGCATACTCAGAGCGGCCACCGCCCGCGAGAATGCCGCGTCCCAGAAGGTGCTGGCCAAGACCGGGTTCATCCCGGTTGGCCCGGCCGACCCGGCCGATCTTGGCGGTAAGCCAGGTACCTGGTATCAGCGCGAGCTAGCCGCCGGCTGACCCGGATCAGCGCGGGCGACGTGCAGCAGCAGCGCGTTGCGGCCGGGGATCAGGCCGGCGTCTGCCTCGCTCACCCCATGCGTGACGTCGGCCGTGGCTCGGTCGCCGCCGATGCGGCGAGGCCTCTTGCCGTACCCGTTATCCCGAGGGCTTCAATGCCGTCCGGAAGCACGGGCCCGGGTCCCACCTGCGAATGCACCGGAATGAACAGTGTGCCTGAGAGCGCGCGGCGCCGGCCCCCGTGGGCGGGGCCAGGGCCGGGCAGCCTGCACCGATAGCCAAACGACGAGCTTCCAAGTGTTCGGCGCCTACGTCGGCGACGACGAGCGGTGGGCCGACATCCTGACCGGGGCAGGCGGCAAGACGTTCAGCGCTGGCAACGACCTGATCTACTCGGCGTCCCGCCAGTCCATGTAGGTACCCAAGAACGGCTTCGCGGGACTGACCACCCGCCGCACATGACCACAGAGGATGCGGCCGAGGGACTGGCCGGGTTCGCGCAGAAGCCCCCCGGTGGCGTAGGCGCTGAGCAGGCGGCCCGCCGGTGCGTCCCGGTGCATCCAGGCCGTGCGCCGTGGTTGGCTGGGAGTGCAGCGGGCATGGAGCAGTCGCGCCCGCCAGGCTGCGCGCCGTCCCGACCCCCCGGGTCACCAGGAGCTCGTCATGACCGTGGACCGGATGCTGCCCAGTCGTGAGGCCGCTGACCTGCTAGACCTGACCCGGCAGCTGGCCGAACGGGAGCTCGCGCCGCGGGTCGCCGAGGCGG
>JAOPYP010000024.1 GCA_025964635.1 Actinomycetes bacterium
TTCCGTAGGCCCACCAGGACGTACCACCATGCGGGAGATGCGGAGGCTCCAGTGCCTGCGTCAGCGAAGGCGAATTCGAAGCGGCCACGGCGGGCTCGCGGCTCTATCAACCCGGCCGACATCGTGACCGGGGCGTTTGAGTTCTGCCGCACCACGCCAGTCGACGAGATGACCATGCCGCAGCTGGCGGCGTTCCTTAACGTCGGTGTGACCAGCATCTACTGGTATTTCAAGAGCAAGCGCGAACTCCTGGATGCCATGACCGACGAAGCGCTGGTCTCCTTCTACGAGAGCATGCCGCCGCTGCGCAGCCAGGGGTGGGAGGACATGCTGCGCGAGTTCTTCGTCAGCTTCTACACGCTGCTGGCGGCGGACCCGCTGAAGTGCGACCTGATCGTGCGGCGCATTGGCCATCAGGCCGATGAGGGCGCGATGCGCTCGTGGAACCGGGCCGAGCAGCTGCTGACGGCGCTGGCGGACGCCGGGTTCCCGCCGTCGCTGGCCCGGCACGCGTTCTTCACCCTGTCCATCTACACCCAGGGTTTCCTGCTGGTCGAGCGGACGGGCCGGGTGTCAGGGGCGATCAGCTCGCCGCCAGCGGGCGGCTCGGCGGACCTGGTGGCAGCGGACGCCGCCGCGGCCCCGCGCGGCACGCAGCCGGCGGCGGGCAGTGCGGCCCCGGAGGACTTCGAGTTCGGTATCACCAACATCATCGCCGGGCTGCGGCAGCTGCGGCCCAGCGAGGAGCGGGCCGGCGCGGCCTGACGTTCTCCTCACTGACCACGAGCCCGGCTGGCGAACGCCAGCCGGGCTCGCGCGGTCTGGTCAGGTGGACGGGGCCGGTGACAGGGCGGACAGCTTGCGGCGCAGGATCTTCCCGGTGGCCGTATGCGGGAGCTCGCTGAGAAATATCACGGCGTCCGGTGTCTTGGCTGAGCGCAGCCGGGCCTGGACAAAGGCGCGCACGTCGTCCCCGGCCAGCGACGCCCCTGGCTCAGGCACGACGAAGGCGCCGATCCGCTGACCCCATTCCTCGCTCGGCAGGCCCACCACGGCCACCTCGGCCACGCCCGGCATCTGCTGGATGACCTCCTCGATCTCGGCGGGCGCGATGTTCTCGCCGCCGCGGATGATCGTGTCATCCGACCGCCCGCGCACGTAGAGGAAGCCGCCGGCGTCCAGGTAGCCCTCGTCCCGGGTGGGGAACCAGCCCTCGTCATCGGTGACCGGGCCGGTTTCGCGGTACTCGCCCGCCACCTGAGCGCCGCGCACGTAGATCTGGCCAATCTGGCCGGGCGCACACGCGGCCCCGCCGGCGTCCCGGATCTCGATCTCGAGATGGGGCAGCGGGCGCCCGACCGAGCCCAGGCGGGCCCGCACGGCGGGGTCGTTGCTGGCGGCCGCTTCCCGGTGGTCGCCCGGGCCCAGGACGGCGACCGACGACGACGTCTCGGTGAGCCCGTAGGCGTTCACGAAACCGACGTCCGGCAGCAGTGCCAACGCCCGCTGAAGGACGGAGGGCGCCAGGGGCGCACCGCCGTAGGACAGGGACCGCAGCCGGAGGGGGGCGGCGGGAGCACCGGCCGCCAGCTCGTCCACGATCCGGGCGAGCATGGTCGGGACCACCATGGCGTGGGTGACCCCCTCGGCGGCCACCGTGTCCAGCCACCGCGCCGCCGTGAAGCGCTCGAGGTAGACGATCCGCCGCCCGCTGTAGAGGTTGGTCAGCAGGTTCGCCACCGCCGCGATGTGGTACGGCGGCACGCTCACGATCACCGCGTCGTCCGGGGTGGCTGAGCCGAAGTCGACCGTGCCGAGGACGTACGACACCAGGTGCCGGTGGCGCAGGACGGCGCTCTTCGGCGCGGCCGTCGTGCCGCTGGTCATCAGCAGGACGGCCTCATCGCCGGGTCCCGGCTCGGCCGGCGCCGCCACCCCGCCACCCAGGTCCGGCCGGGCGAGCAGGTCACCCCATTCCGCGATGCCGGCCGTGCCCGCCACCCCACCGGAGTGCAGGTGGCTGGGGTCGTCCGCGATGATGAACGGCCGCTCCTGCCGGCCGGCGATCGCGGTCAGCTGCTCGCGGGCCAGCCGGTAGTTCAGGGGCAGGAACGGTATCCCGGCGGAGGCCGACGCGAACAGGGCCAGCGGGAAGGCCAGCCCGTTCTCGCCCATGTAGATCACGGTCCGGGCGCCGCGGGCCGTCAGGTGCAGCCCACCGCGCCGGGCCTGCGCGGCCAGCTGGCTGCCGGTCAGCCCGCGGGACTGGGTGCCGAGGACCAGCCGGTCGCCGTGCCCGGCCTCGACCATCTCGAGGATCGTGAGGAGGTTCATCGCTGGCCGGTCATTCCCGGGCGTGGTGCCACCCGGATGTGGCCCGTGGCGCTGGTATCGCGTTCCCGCATGTCTGCTCTCCTTCACGGCCGAGGGGCAGCCGGCCATAATGCTGACGGGTGTATAGTATCGCTTACGGTTGGTCCGTCTACAGGTCGGCCTGCCGGTCCGTCACCAGGGGAGCCGATTGAGCGGGACTGCGGCCATGGATGCCCGCGGCGGGCAGCGGCCAGCGAGCGGGATGGTCAGCCTGCTGGCGCTCGAGGAGATCGGGTCCGGCATCTTCCGCGGCGTCAGCCAGGATGTGTCCACCATCCGCGTCTTCGGTGGCCAGGTCGCGGCGCAATCCCTGGTGGCGGCGGGCCGGACGGTCGGATCGGGTCGCCCGGTCCACTCGCTGCACGCCTACTTCCTGCTGCCCGGCGACCCGGCGCTGCCGATCGTGTACGAGGTCGAGCGCACCCGGGACGGGCGGTCGTTCTCGACCAGGCGGGTCGTGGCCACCCAGCGGGGCAAGGTGATCTTCAGCCTGTCGGCGTCGTTCCACCGGCCCGAGGAAGGGCCGGCGCACCAGGCGCCCTGGGCACTGTCCGCGGCCCGCCCCCCGGATCCCGGTGACGCTGGCGAGGAGCCCGCCCGGACCTCGGGCGGCAACCACTCGTTCCCCATCGAGGTCCGCCAGGTGCGGGCGCCGCTGGCCAGCCCGGCCGACCCCCGCCAGCAGAGCTGGATCCGGGCCGACGGAGCCCTTCCGGACGATCCGCTCATCCACGTCTGCGTGCTCGCGTACGCCTCCGACCTGGGGCTGCTGGCCGCGGCCCTGCCACCCCACGGTCTCTCGCCCTTCTCCGGCGAGGTGACGATGGCCAGCCTCGACCACGCCATGTGGTTCCACCGCCCGTTCCGGGCCGACGACTGGCTGTACTACGCCAACGAGAGCCCGGTCGCTTCGGGGGCGCGGGCGCTGGCCCGCGGGGAGGTCTACGACCGGGCCGGGAGGCTGGTCGCCTCCGTCGTGCAGGAAGGCCTGCTCCGCCTCGTGGGCCCCGGCTGAGCTGGCCCGGGCTGAGCTGACCAGGGCTGAGCTAGCGGGCGATCTCGTCCACCAGGCCCCAGTCGAGGGCGGTCGGCGCGTCCAGGGGGAGACCGCTCAGCGCGAGATAGGCGGTGCGCCACCGGCCGATCCGGCGGGTGATGCTGACCGTGCCGCCCGCGCCCGGGATCAGGCCCATGGCGATCTCGGGCAGCCTGATCACCGTGTCCGGGCGGGCGGACAGCCAGCCGGCGAACGCGGGCAGCTCGATCCCGGCGCCGATGCAGGCGCCGTGCAGGTCGACACGGACCCGGTCGCGGAGCCGGTGCACCAGCAGCCCGGGAGAACGCTGGGTCCGGACGAAGTGCGCGACGCTGCCGCCCGGCCCGGTGCCGAACTCGGCCAGGTCGCCGCCGCTGCAGAAGGCCGGCCCGCGGCCGCGGATCCGCACCTCCTGCACGGTGGGGTCGGCGTCCGCCACTGACAGCGCCGCCAGCAGGGCCTCCCGCATGGCCGTGCTGTACGCGTTGCGGCGGGACGGATCGTCCAGTTCAATGACGATGGTCCCGCCGTCCCTGGTGGCCCGCAGCGGGATGTGACCGTCAGCCGCCCGGCGCCGCGGGGGGCGGCCGGCCAGCCAGGCGCCGAACTCCGGGCCGGCCATGAGCGTGGAGTAGGCGAGGGATTCGACCCGCAGGCCATCGCGCACGGGCAGGCGGCCGGTGCCGGCCAGGACCTGGCGCAGGATCGTGCCCGCGCCCGGGCTGGCGGCGAACGCCTCGGCCAGCATCGCTACCGCCGCGGGCGGATCCTCGTGCCGGATGACCCGGCGGTCGGGGCCCGCCTCCCGGGCCAGGGTCAGGGTCAGCGACTCCAGCAGGGGAGCGGCCGCCCGGGGGGCCAGTGGCCGGAGCGCGGTGCCGGCCACCACCCGGTCGCTGGCACCGATCCTGGCGGCGGCGGCCGCCACGACCTCCGCCGGAACGCCAGCGACCTGATCGAGGTCCATGATCAGCAGCCGGGGGACCGGTCCGCCCGGCTCCAGATCCGGCCAGAGCAGCGGATCGGAGGCCGGGCCGGCCGCATCCCGCACCGCCAGGTGCGCGATGCCGGCCGGGTCGGTCCTCATGGTAGGCCCAGGGTAGCCAGGGCTCAGATGTTGAAGCGCAGCGCTCCGTCGATGCGGATCACCTCGCCATTGAGGTAGTCGTTGTCCACGATGGCCAGGGCCAGCTTGGCGTACTCGCCGGCGTGGCCCATCCGCTTGGGGTTGGGGACACCGGGACCCCACTTCGCCTGGGCTTCCTCCTCCGGCATCCCGTAGGCCGGGGTGAAGAACGTGCCGGGGGCGATGCAGACCACCCGGATGCCCGCCGGGGCCAGGTCGCGGGCGGCGGTCAGGTTGAGACCGATGACCCCGCCTTTGGCCGCGGAGTAGTCGCTCTGCCCGACCTGTCCCTCGAACCCGGCGATGCTGGCGGTGGTGATGATGACGCCGCGCTGGCCGGAGTCCAGCGGTTCGTTGCGGGACATCGCTCCCGCCGCCTTGCTCAGCACGTGGAAGGTCCCGGTGAGGAAGATCTCGATCGTCCGCCGGAAGCTGTCCACCGGGTAGGGCTTGCCTTCCCGGTTGATGATCCGCTTCCCGGTCGCCGGGCCGCCGTGCACGACCACCGCGGTGCGCAGCGGGGCCAGCTCCACGGCCGCGGCAATCGCCGCGTCCACGGATTCCTCGCTGGTGACATCGGTATGCACGAACACGGCCTGGCCGTCGAGCTGGTCCTCCAGGGCCTTGCCCCGGTCGTCGGCCATGTCCGCGATCACGACCCTGGCGCCCGCGCCGGCCAGCCGGCGTACCGTCGCCTCGCCGAAGCCTCCTGCTCCGCCGACGACCAGGGCCGACGATCCCTTAAGTTCCACGCGTCCTCCTTGGCGGATTCACTGTCCCGGGACTGCGGCCCGCCACCTGGCGGGCGGCGTGCGCGCGATGTGACGAGCCGTGGCCCGGCTCTTCCCCGGCCGGCGCGAGTATCATACTGTAGGTCTATCGGTAACGGCTACTATAGGCCGCCTGGGAGCGGGAGATAACCCTCGCGCCGCGGGAACTCGGAGAGGTGGACCCACGTGTCCGATCCAGTCATCATCAGCACGGCACGCACCGCGATCGGCACCGCCCGGAAGGGGACGCTGGCCAACACCACGGGCGAGGAACTGGCCACCTTCATCCTCCAGGAGACGGTGCGCAGGTCCGGGCTGGACCCGGCGCACATCGACGACGTGATCTTCGCCGAGTCCCAGTACGGCGGGGGTGACCTCGCGCGGTACGCCGCCGTGGTAGCCGGCCTCATGGACGTGCCCGGGCAGGCGGTCAACCGGCACTGCGCGGGCAGCCTGGCCGCCATCGGCAACGCCGCGGCCGGGATCAAGTCCGGGATGGAACGGGCCGTCGTGGCCGGGGGAGTCCAGGCGACCTCGCTGTCCCCGCAGCTCCGCCGGCGGGTCCCGGGGACGGCCGACGGCTACCAGGACTGGTACCCGCCCACGCACCCGGATTCGGCGCAGGCGCCCAACATGGACATGTCCATCTCCGTGGGCTGGAACACCGCCCAGGCGGCGGGCATCACGCGCGAGGAGATGGACGCGTGGGCGTTCCGCTCCCACATGCGGGCCGTCGCCGCGACCGACGCCGGCAAGTTCGCCGACGAGATCGCCCCGATCAAGGTGACCGCCCCAGACGGGAGCGTCCGGGAATTCGCCGTCGATGAGCACCCGCGGCGCTCGAGCACGCTGGAGAAGCTCGCGTCGCTCAAGGTCCTGCACCCGGAGATCCCGGGCTTCTCGATCACCGCGGGGAACGCGAGCGGGGTCAACGACGCGGCCGCGGCGGTCACCGTCACCAGTGCCGAACTGGCCGCGGCCGAAGGACTCACGCCCATGGCCACGGTGCGGGCCTGGGCGGCGGCGGGGGTCGACCCGGCGCTCATGGGCATGGGCGCGCTCCGCGCGGCGACCAAGGTGACCGGCCGGGCCGGGGTGTCCCTGGCGGACGTGAAGCTGTGGGAGATCAACGAGGCGTTCGCCTCCGTACCCGTCGCGGCGTGCCAGGAACTTGGCCTTGACGAGGACATCGTCAACGTCAGCGGCAGCGGGTGCAGCCTGGGCCATCCGGTGGCGGCCAGCGGTGCCCGGATGATCATCACGCTCATCCATGAGCTCCGCCGCCGCGGCGGCGGCATCGGGGTCGCGTCGATGTGTGCGGGCGGCGGCCAGGGCGGCGCCGTCCTTATTGAGGTCTGACCCTCGTAGGCATTACGGTATTTCTTACGATAAGCTCCGCACGTGCGGGGTGGAGTGCTCAGCAACGTACGAGTGAGGCAGCCATGACGCTAGTGAAGCCGGGTGACCACCTGCGCAGCCGCGTGTGCACGACCGAGGTCATCGTGGTCAGGGCGGCCGGTGCGGACACCACGATCGCGTGTGGCGGCGAGCCGATGGCCGCCAAGGATGAGCCGGTCACCCAGCCTGCGGCCGTTCCGGCCTCGGACGGCCCGGGGACCCTGCTCGGGAAGCGTTATGCCGACGAGGACGCCGGGCTGGAACTGCTCTGCGTCAAGGGCGGCAGCGGGCAGCTGTCGGTGGGGGGGCGGGTCCTGTCGCTCCGCGAGGCCCGGCCCCTGCCCGCGTCGGACTAGCGCCGTCCCGGCCGCCCACGGCCAAGTACAGTGACATCCAGACACCAGGCAGGCAGGCCGGCCGGCGAGGGATCGGGGCTGATGGCGCCCAGGGCAGGGGAAGTGAAAGCGCAGCGTTCCACGCCACGCCGCCCGCGCGGCTCGCTGAACCGCGAGGACATCATCGCCGCTGCCTTCGAGCTCATCGCCGGGGAAGAAGGCGTGGACGGCCTGAGCATGCCGCGGCTGGCCCGGCATCTCGACGTGGGGGTCACCAGCCTGTACTGGTACTTCCGGAGCAAGGACGACCTGATGGCGGCCCTGACCGAGGAGGGCGCTGACCGGTTCTACCAGCTGCTGCCTGACTACCGCGGACGGCCATGGGACGAGCATCTGTCCTGCTATTTCCGCGACTTCCGCCAGGTCTTCCGGGACAACCCCGCGCTGTGTGACCTCATCGTCTTGCGAGCACCCATGCAGGCCCGCTCGCCCGAGGCGGTGCGCCGGTTCTTCACCTTGCTCGAACGCGAGATCAGCGCGCTCGTGCAGGCCGGGTTCCCGGTCGCGGAAGCCGTGGATGCCTACATGACCTTGTCGGTGTACACCCGCGGCTGCGTGCTCAACGAGCGGCTGTTCACCGCCGCCGAGGAACAGCTCGACCGGGGTGGATACCGGGCGCCCCGCCCCGACCTGGACCCGGCCAACCTCCCGGTCATGGCCGAGGCGGCCCGGTACTGGGCGCCGAGTTTTGCCACCGACGAGAAGTTCGAGGCCGGGATGGGGCTCATCATCGACGGCCTGCGCGTGCGGCTGGCCCAGCTCACCGCGGGGGCGGCGCAGGCCTGAGCCCGGCCGGCCTGGGCCCGCCAGGCGGCGGGTTACCCGGCCAGAAGCGTCAGCGGCCCTTCCAGACCGGGGCCCGCTTTTCCGCGAACGCGAGCGCGCCTTCCCGGGCGTCCTGCGACTCGAACGCCGGGCGCATGAGGGGCTCCTGCTTCTCCCAGACCTCAGCCATCGACCAGTCGGCCTGCTGGGTGATGATCTGCTTGGCCGCCGCCACCGCCAGCGGGCCGTTCATGGCGATGCGCTCCGCCAGCGCCAGAGCGCCCGCCAGAGCCTGGCCCGGCGGGGTCAGCTGGTTGACCAGGCCCAGCCGGTGCGCATCGGCCGCGGGCAGCGGGTCTCCGGTCAATGCGAGCTCCATGGCGATGCCCGCCGGTATCCGGCGCGGCAGCCGGACCAGGCCGCCCGCGCCGGCCACCAGGCCCCGCTTGGCTTCCGGGATGCCGAACTTGGCGTCGTCCGCCGCGACGATCAGGTCGCAGGCGAGGGCGACCTCGCACCCGCCCGCCAGGGCCCAGCCCTCCACCGCGGCGATCAGTGGCTTGGCCGGCGGCCGCTGGCAGAGGCCGGCCAGGCCCCGCCCGGGGACGGTGACGTTCTCCCCGGCCAGGAACGCCTTCAGGTCCATCCCGGAGCTGAACGTCCCGCCGGCGCCGGTGATGATGCCGACGGTCAGGTCCTCCCGGGTGTCCAGGTCATCCAGCGCATCCGCGACCGCGGCCGAGACCGCGTGGTTGATGGCGTTCCGGGCCTGCGGGCGGTTGATGGTGATGATGGTGACCCGGCCGGACTGCTCCACCAGCACTTCGTCTGACATGGGGACTCCTTCGTGTGCTCGGGTGGCCGGGACCCGGCCGGGCCGCGCGGGACGCGGCGTGCTCAGGCGCTCTCGCCGGAGTGGGCGGCGGGCTGGGTGGCCGGCGGGGCCGGGGACGGGGTAGCCGGCTGGGCCGCCACCGGCCGCCAGGACGTGGCCAGCAGCAGGCCGGCGCCCCCGAGCCCGGCGATGAGCGCGGTCAGCACCCCCGCCGTCCCGGCGAAGGTGATCCCGGCCGCGTGATCGAGTGAGATCCGGCCCGGGCCGAGGGCGGCGAGCGCCACCGCGACCACGCTGATCATCAGCACGTACTCATAGCCGTCGCGGAACACGAAGAACCCGTTGCGGCGGTGGGCGACCAGGCCGGCCACGGCCATCGGCCCGATCGCGCCGGCGCAGCCGAGCGGGGTGAGCAGCCCGACCACCAGCAGGGTGCCCGCGCCGAGCTCCGTGACCACGCTGGCCCACGCGTGCGCGATGCCGGGGCGCAGGCCGAGCCCGTCGAACCAGCGCGCCGTGCCAGCGATCTTGCCGCCGCCGCGCCAGTGATTCCACCCGTGCATGATGAGGGTGCCGCCCAGGACCAGGCGGATGAGCAGTAGGCCGACGTCGGACCAGGCCACCGGAGGTTCTCCTCAGGACAGGAACGCGGACTTGCCGTAACACATGCCGTATCTATTACCGTAAGATACACGGCAGCGACTGTTCCGTACAGCAGGAGAGCCGGGCCTCACCGGGTGACCGTGTTGCGTAGTCAGGAGCACGGCCTTACCAGGTCAGGAGCACGGCCTCGCGGTCGGCGGTGTCGGCCGTGGCGGACGCCTGGGCGCGGGCCGCGCCCGCGCGCCGCCGGCGTCCCGCGCCGGCCTGGTGGTCGACCCGGCCCTCACGGACCGGCCGCGGTTCCGGCGCGAGCATCCAGATGTCATCCACCAGTTGCTGGAGGACATCGCGGCGGAGCGTGTAGAACAGGCTCCGGCCCTGCTTGCGCACGGAGATCAGCCCGGCCTGGACCAGGATCTTGGTGTGGTAGGAGATCGTCGGCTTCGAGATCGGCAGCGTCTCTTCGAGCGTGCTGCAGGGCAGCTCGGCGACCTCCGCCATCTGCTGGACGATGTTCCAGCGGATGGGGTCGCCGAGGGCCTTGAAAACGTCCGCTGAGGTCGACAGCGGTTCCGTGGTGGGAGTCACCCCGTGCTCCTTATCCAAGCGGCTCGACCCCGTCGGCAAGCTAGTTTTATAAACACTGAACCATCAATGTATCGCGTATCTCCTCCAGGCACACATCCAGGCCTGCGCCCGGCGGGTCGGACCCGCCCGGGGAGGCATGCGCAGGGCGGGAGTCCGGCCGGTTCCCGGTTACTCGTCCCGGAATTCCGGCGGCCGGTGCTGCCGCTGCGCCTCGATGCCCTCGTGGAGGTCGGACGTGGTCATGGTGACCGGCTGGGCCAGCGCCTCCCACTCCAGGGCGGCCTCCAGCCCGTGGGCCGACTGCCGCAGCCCGGCCTTGGTCAGCTTGGTGGCGATCGGCGCCGCGCCGGCCACCCGCTCGGCCACCTTGAGGGCGTGTGCCAGCACGTCGTCGGCCACGCCCGCGACCAGTCCCCACTGCTGGGCCTGCTCGGCCCGCACCTCCTCCCCGGTGTACAGCATCTCCCGGGCCCGGGAGACGCCGATCGCCTCCGGCAGCAGCCAGGTGGCGGCCATCCCCCCGTGCGTGCCCAGATAGATGAACGGGGTGCTGAACCGGGCCTCCGGGCTGGCGTAGCGGAGGTCGCAGGCGAGGGCCAGGCAGACTCCGGCCCCGACCACCGGCCCGTTGACGGCCGCGATGACCGGGAACGGGAGTTCCAGGGGCGAGAGCCAGGTGCGGTAGAACGGCAGCATCCGCTCCCGCAGCCGCACGTGGGTGACGTCGCGGGAGGCCGCCTGGTCCAGCCAGGACAGGTCGGCCCCGGAGCAGAACGAGCTGCCCGCGCCGGTGACCACGGCGACGCGGACGTCCCGGTCCGCGGCCAGGCTGGCCATGACCCCGGCCCAGGCGGCCGTCATCTCCTCAGTCATGGCGTTGCGCACCCGGGGCCGGTTGAGCGTGACCAGCCGGACACCGGGCGACGGCTCACTGAGCAGCACCGCGTCTCCCGCAGCCATCCGGCCTCCTCGTCCTAGTCGTCCGCCCGGGCCCCCAGGCGCCGTGCTCAGGCCAGCGACTCCACGAACGCCCGGAGCTGGCGCACGTTCCGGCACTCGATCACCGCATCACAGCTGGGCGCGTAGCGGCCGGCCACCGAGTCCCCGCTGTCCCACGCTGAGGCCGGCTCGGGATTGAGCCAGTACAGCTGGCCGGCCCGCCGCCCGATCGCGGCCAGCACATCGTCTCGTGGGGCATGGTAGTTGGTGCGCGCGTCCCCCAGCACCAGGACGGTGGTGCGGCTGGAGATCTGGCTGCCCCACCCGTCCCAGAAGGCGGAGAGCGCGTGGCCGTAGTCGGACCGGCCATCGAGCCAGACGCCGCTGCCCCCGGCGTTGATCCAGTGCGCCGCCTCCGCGAGGGTCGCCGAGCTGGCCAGGATGCCGGTCACCTCGTCGATCCCGTCGACGAAGACGAAGCTGCGCACGCTGGCGAACTGCTGGCGGAGGGCCGACATCAGGTGCAGGGTGAACGCCGCGAACGTCGCGACGGAGCCCGAGATGTCGGCCAGCACGATCAGCTTCGGCTTCGCCGGGCGGGCCGCCCGGAAGACCGGCGTCACCGCCACGCCGCCGTAGGACATCGCACCGCGCATGGTCCGGCGGAAGTCCAGGTGACCTTGCCGCCCGTGACGGCGCTTGCGGGCTAGGCGGCCGGCGAGCGTGCGGGCCAGCGGCTCGATCGTGTGCCGCAGCGTCGCGATCTCATCCTGGGAAGCGGTCAGGAAGCTGACGTCCTCGGGCAGGGGCGAGCGCAGGGTCCGCGCGACCGCGGCCGCACCGCGGTCGGCGGTCAGGCGGCGGCGTATCTCGGCCTCTACCTCCAGGCGGAACTGCTCGACCTGGGCCTGGCTCTGCTCCAGCCGCAGGCGGGCGGCCAGGCCGCTGAGCGGGCCGCCGCCAGGGTCGGCGGACAGTGCGGTGACCAGGGCGTCCGGATTCACCGCCCGCATCGTCCGGAGCAGGTAATACGTGCCGGCCACCGGCCGCCCGGGGACGATCTGCGCGTGCCGGTCCACCATCAGGCCGGCGATGGCCCGGGCCAGGTACCTGTCGCCGGACCGGAGCGCCCGGATCAGCAGCTGGGTGATCGTGGCGTCGTCGAGCGCGCCCAGGCTGCCGCCCGCGCCGCCGCCCCCCGGGCGGCCGCCTTCCGGCCCGCCGGGCCCGGC
>JAOPYP010000046.1 GCA_025964635.1 Actinomycetes bacterium
CGCCTCCTTGATCCCGACCGCGTCCGCGAGGTCCCGCTGGCTGGCCAGCCGCCGGGTCTTCAGGGAGATCAGCACCAGCCAGACCGGCTGTGAGCCGCCCACCTCGGCCAGCGCATCGTCGAAGGCCCTGGTGATCTCCCGGGCTGCGCGGGCCAGATGCAGGCCGAGGGGCGTGCTGGCAGGCGGGCCGGGCGGCGGCTCTGGCCCGCCCGCTGGCTGGCCCGCTGCCTGGCCATCCAGCTGCTGCCGCGGGGCGGCTGGATGGCCTTCCGGCGCTGGCATGCCGCGAGCTTACCATTTCGATTAGAAGTCTTAACCTTTGACATCTAAGGTTTAGCCATCTATGGTTCCTATCGTGGGGGCAGAAGGGAGGCGGCAGATGGACGGCAGCGGCAATCCGGTGATCATGCTCCGTGACCTGCGCAAGAGCTTCGGGCAGGTGCTCGCCCTGGACGGGCTGAGCCTGGCCGTGCCAGCGGGCAGCATCACCGGCCTGCTCGGCCCCAACGGGTCCGGGAAGACGACGACGGTCAGCATCCTGTCCACCGCATTGCGGCCGGACGGCGGCCAGGCGCTGGTGTGCGGCCTGGACGTCGCCGCCCGCCCGGCTGCGGTCCGGCGCCTGATCGGCTTCGCTGGCCAGTTCGCGGCGGTGGATCCGAACCTCAACGGCCGGGAGAACCTCCGGCTGATCGGACGGCTGTCCCGGCTCCCCCGGCCCGTCGCGCGGGAGCGCACCGACGAGGCTCTCGAGAGGTTCGGGCTGGCCGGGGCAGCCGGCCGGCTGGTCCGCGGCTATTCGGGCGGCATGCGGCGGCGCCTCGACGTCGCGGCCGCGCTCATGCACCGCCCACCGGTGCTGTTCCTCGACGAGCCGACGACCGGCCTGGACCCGGAAAGCCGCGCCCAGCTGTGGCGGCTGGTGGCCGAGCTGGCCGCAGAGGGAACGACGGTGCTGCTGACCACGCAGTACCTGGAGGAGGCCGACGCCCTCGCCGACCGCGTGGTGATCATCGATCACGGGCGGCTGGCCGGCGAGGGGACCCCGCACGAGCTCAGGAAGCGGATCGGGTCGGCCGTGCTGCGCCTGGAATTCGCCGATGAGCAGGCTGCGGTCCGCGCAGAGCATCAGCTCGGCGCCCAGTTTGATGCATCCGAACGAAACGGCGCGGTGCTCCGGCTAGCCAGCCAGGCTGGTTCATCCGCGGTAGTGGGTGCTGTGCGCGCCCTGGATGGCGCCGCCGATCCGGTCGCCGTGCAGATCCGCGAGCCCTCACTTGACGACGTGTTCCTCACGCTGACCGGCAACGCGGCCAGCGCCAGCCACCAGGGAGGGGCCAGATGACCACCACCGCAGCCGCCCGCCCGCAGCCGGGCCGGGCCATGATCGCCATCGCCGACACCATCGACCTCGCTGGCCGGAACCTGCGCACGATGCTGCGGATGCCGCAGGCACTCGTGTTCGCGCTGATCCAGCCGGTCCTGTTCGTGCTGCTGTTCCGGTACGCGTTCGGCGGCGCTATTCACGTGCCCGGCATTCCCTACGTGGACTATCTGGTACCTGGCATCTTCGGGCAGAGCGTCGCGTTCGGCGCGCTCGGCACCGCGGTCGGGCTCGCCACTGACCTGCGCAGTGGCCTGCTCGAGCGGTTCCGCACGCTGCCGATGTCACGGTCGGCGGTGCTGGCCGGACGCACCGTCGCGGATCTGGCCAGGAACCTCGCCGTGGTCACGGTGATGACCGGTGTCGGTTTCGCCGTGGGTTTCCGGGTGCACACGAGCGCGCTCGCCTTCCTGGCCGGCCTCGGCCTGGTGGCGCTGTTCGGTTACGCGCTGTCGTGGGGGTGCGTCAGCCTGGGGCTGCGGATCAGCGATCCCGAGGCTGCCCAGGCCGCGGGCGTGCCGATCATGTTCCTGCTGGTGTTCGCGTCGGGCGCGTTCGTCCCGATCGCCACGATGCCGGGCTGGCTGCAGGCGGTCGCCGCCCACCAGCCCCTTACCGCCCTGGTCACCGCGGTCCGCGCTCTGGTGCTCGGCGGCCCGACTGCCGGCCACGTGCTGGCCTCGGTGACCTGGAGCTGCGGGCTCCTGGCCGGGTTCGCGCTGCTCGCTATCAGCCAGTACCAGCGGATCACCCGCTGACTCACCGAAGGGAGAAAGACATGGAACTGACGATTGTCAACCCGCATCCGAAGTACCCGCGCGTGGGGCTGATCGAGCCGGCACCAAACGGGTATCTGCTGCTCGCCGCCGTGGTCGAGCCGACGCTCGGGCGCACGCCGTTCCCGCACGGGGGCCCGCGGAAGGCAGCACTGCTTTCCGAGCTAAAGGCGCTGGCGGCCGGCCTGGAACGGCTCGGGGCAGTGACCAAGGCGACCGTCTACCGGGCCATCCTCATCCCGCCGCCAGGCCGCGATGCCCAGCGGATGGCGGCTCACCCGGCCCGGTACGACGTCGTGACGCTAGTCGAGACGACCACCGTCGACGCGGCGGGCGACGTGGCGGCCAGCCCGGAGTTCCGGAAGCTGCATGACACGATCACGGCGGCGGCACGCGAGGAGTACCTGATGACCGCCCGCTGCCTGCGGCGGGTGGGTGACGTGGACAAGACGCGGCAGGGGCTCTTCCTGTTCAACTACTTCGCCGCCGAGGATCCGGCAGTGGCGCTGGACCTGTGGGACCACCTCGCAGCCTGGTACGCGGTGGAGACCGGCCTGGACAACTCCACACTGCTCGGCCCGGTGGGCCCCAGCGACTACGTGTTCGTCAACCACGCGCGCTGGGACATGAGCGTGCCGCGCTTCGCGCTCAAGCAGTTCGGCAAGCGGACCTTCTACAGCTATGTGCTGGCCAACTTGCACGCCAACCGCACCGCTGCGATGCCCATCCTGTACCGACTGGCCTAAGGAGCCGGAACCATGAGCATGCCTGTCACGCCCAGCTATGCCGCCGAGACCTCAGCCGCGCCCGGTGCCGACGACGGCCGGCCCATGCGGGGCCGGGTCGCCCTCATCGCCGGGGCCAGCAAGGGGATCGGCGCCGCCACCGCGGAGGCGTTCGCCGAGGCCGGGGCCGCTGTCGTCCTCGCCGCCCGCGACATCACCGCCCTTGAGTCGGTGGCGGAGCGGATCAGGGCCCGCGGGGGGCGGGCCACCGCGATCCGGGCCGACGTATCGGATGCTGGATCCGTGGACAACCTGATCCGCTCCACCCTGGACGCCTACGGCCGGCTCGACGCCGCGTTCAACAACGCGACCGACGGGCCGATGCCCGCGCCGCTGGCCGACATCGAGCCAGCGGAGTTCGACCGGGGGATCGCCACCAATATCCGCGGCACCTTCCTCGGGATGAAGTACCAGATCAGCGCCATGCTCCAGTCCGGAGGCGGCACGATCGTGAACATGGCCTCGCTGGCCGGCGTCACTGGCGTAGCGGGCCTGGCCGCCTACGTTGCGGGCAAGGCCGGGATCATCGGCCTGACCAAAGTCGCAGCCCTCGACTACGCCGACCAGGGCATCCGGGTCAACGTCGTCGCGCCCGGCACCATCCTCACCCACCACCTTGAGGCCGCCGGCCCGGAGGCCCAGCGGCACGCCGCCCTCGCCGCGCCCATGCGGAGGATAGGAAGCCCGTCCGAGGTTGCCCAGGTCGTGCTCTGGCTATCCTCGCCAGCCTCCTCGTTCATCACCGGTGCCGTGATCCCGATCGATGGCGGGCAGTCCGCGGGCGTCAAGCCACCTCAGATGTACCGCCAGGGACAGCGCATGCAGGTACAGGACGGAGATGACACACGATGAGCATCGAACTGAACCACACCATCGTCGGCGCGACCGACAAGCACGCGTCCGCGCGGTTTCTCGCCGATATCCTCGGCCTGACCGTCGGCGCGGACACTGGGCCATTCACCCCGGTGCGGCTGGCCAACGGGGTCACCCTCGACTACATGGATCGCGCCCAGGTCGCGCGGCAGCACTACGCGTTCCTGGTCAGCGAGGGCGAGTTCGACGCGTCCTTCACCCGCATCCGGGACGCGGGCCTGGCCTACTTCGCCGATCCCGGGTTCCAGCAGCCGGGCGAGATCAACACCCGCTGGGGCGGTCGCGGTGTCTACTTTCACGACCCGGACGGGCACAGCATGGAACTGCTCACCCGCGCACCGTGACACGGTCCGCTCCGCCGGAGCCAGCCGGTGTTCGTCACTCAAGATATGCAGAGGCGCCGCAAGCCGGTCCGTAAGCGTTTCCGCCCGGGCTTGCCGACATGACGGTCGTAGGCGATCCTGGCGCAGTGCAGGAGGTCCCCGGCGCCGTCGATGCAGTGTGACGGTTTCGGCCTCGGCGCAGGCGAACACGCCGGCCAGGGTGCGCAGGCGCAGGCCTGGTCGTTGTGGGACGGCGAACCCGCGTTTGGCCAGCAGCGGCCTGATCTCGCCGATCGCCCGGCCGATCGTGGAGGACCCGACCTGATAGATCACGCCAAGGGTCTCGTGGGTCAAACCGGTGCGCGAGTGGACCAGGGTGAGCAGCAGCCGGTCGGTGAACACCAACTCGTATTCCGGCCCAGTGCACTGCCTGGCGCCGCCGGTCCCGCGGCGCCGCTGGCGGCGCCCGGACTCGCATTGCGCCTCCCACCGCGGCGCGAATTCGGTGACAACCTCGCCAAGGTATCTCCGTGACAGCCCGCAGAAGGCGGAATGGGACATGGCCGCGCGGGTCTGACCAAGGTTCACATCCCGGCAAACCTAGCGGGCCACCAGCACGTCACAGCCTGCGTGAAGACACGGTCAGGCGGGCTGCCACAGCTCGACCCGATTGCCCTCGGGATCGGTGACCCAGCCGAACCGGCCCACGCCCTCCATCTCCTGCGTCTCTGTAGCCACGTCCGCTCCCTCGGCGCGCAATTGCGCGAGCATCGCATCCAGGTCGCGGACCCGGAAGTTGAGCATGGTCTGCTGGGCGCGGGACCCGAAGTAGCCGGTCTCGGACTCGAACGTCGCGAACACCGTCAGCCCGGCTTCCTGACGCCACAGGCCGTTCTCATCGGCGTCCAGGCCTAGGCAATCGCGATACCACGCGCCCAGGGCCGCCGGGTCGGCGGCCCGCATGAAGTATCCCCCGATTCCAATCACACGTTCCATGCCGCTATCTTGCCAGGACGGCGATCGGGCGGGCTGGCACCACACCATCGCCCGCATCACACCCCCATCTCAATCGCGGGGGAACTCGTAAGGTTTGGTATCCCTGCTGACGCCCAGGCTGGTGCTTGTTGATGCTGTCCGGCCAGCTAAAGCGTCGGGCGGCGGCCAAGCTCAGCCGCCGATGGTTATTCGCCAACGCAACTCGCGATGCCTCGCCTTCGAGAAGGCTGCTGCTGTACTTCGCTGAACAGGCCCGCTTAGTATTCGTAAAATGCCTCTGACCTGTGTGGAGCTAAGGAGACTCAAACTCCAGATCCCCTGCTTGCAAAGCAGGGCTGTCCCACCCGGCGGCCACACTGAACGATGATAGGCCAGTTCAGAGGCTCTTGTTCATCTCAGTTGAGACCGCTCCGGGTACGGTCACGCGAGTTGTGATCTTCCAAATTCCTCCCAGTTGATCAAGGAGGAGCATTGCGTCAAGGGCAACCTATGTCTCGTGCAGGGCGATGCAAGTGATCGTTCGGTCCCCGCAGCCCTTGACGATAGGCAGCCGAATCCGGCGCAGTACGCTTCAGACATCCATGAGGAACTGAAGTGCGGCCCTGCCGAGGAGAGAGCGATCTCCGAGTTGTCGCCAGACCCAATGGTTTTCATCAAGGAGTTCACTTATAGCGCGCAACCCACGCCTCTGCCCCTTGCTGAGATCAGCTGCTGCACCTACTGGGTCAGCAACGAGACTGAGCAGAAATCCTATGTCGACCCAGTCCCGCTCGCGGTTCTCCCTCCCTGGGATTCGTGTGGCGGCTGCTTTGACAAGGATCGCAGCAAGGAGCGAAGGCCGCAGGACGCGCCCATGCTGTTCGCGAAGAACGATCTCAACGGGTTGAATATCGTCAAGAGCGGCTCGAGTTCCTGGCGCGGACACTGTTCGCGCAGGCGGGGAAGTTGTGAGGTCCGCGCGTTCCCCCAACTTGTCGGGTGCAAGGACATCGAACATAACCTTGCCAGGTCCCTCATATGTAGAAGACACGTAGCGATGGCCTACACCGTCGGTGTTGATCCCTTCGAGTTCGAAGCCGCGGGATTCCAGCCAAGCACACAAGCGTGTGATTGCGCCCTGGTCGACACGGATGTCAACAACCACGTCGACGTCCTCGGTCACGCGGATTGGTTCGACGCCACGCTCAAGAGCGAGCAGCCACACCATCTGACCGCCAATAAGGCACCAGCCAGCAGGAAGTTCTACGTAGAACTCGGGCAGGACCTTCCAGGATTCCTCCTGAGCTGGCGTCATCGCTTTCAGCACTACCGGGTTCACAAGATCTCCTGACAACTCGGTGATCAGTCCACCTTCCTAACCCGTTGGGGCTTACTTGAACGCTGCCTGTTGATTGGCCGAACCCGCGTTAATCCGGTCAAGCCATCCAGCGGCATACATGGCATTCTGGCAGGACCGAAGTTGGACAGCCCCAGCGTGGCGAGCACGAGGATCCTCCTCCTCAAGCAGATCTGAAGCTGCGGCCGGGAGGGGTACGGGGCTACCACGGCCTGGAGCTAGATCTGAAGGGACACTGGCAGGCACGATCACAAGGTTGACTTGGCCGTCGCGGTCTTGGTGCATGCGATATCGCTGTATGAGTTCGTCAGCGTCCGCCTCGCCGACATAGAGCTCGAGCCGACCCGGACGCACTGTTAGACCGTCGTGCACTGTCGGCGTTGCGTCGGCTCCGCCCTTCGACACCATTGGATCGGCTGCCAAGCGCTCAAGGACGCCAGGATGCGCCCACAGGCGACGTACCTGGCCCCGTGCGGACAGCAATCGACGCCAAGGTGCGTCGTCTACAACTGGATCCGGCAGTGACGCCAACATGTGCAAGACACGGTGACGCAGCTTTCGGTCGGAAACCGCGTGCGCTGCAGATGCAGCGCAATTGACCGGGGACTGCGAGGTACAGGCCAAGGCTGCCGCGAGCAGGGCAACCGCCGACCACGCGGTCTGCGGCTCGGGTGGCCGCCCTCGATGGAGGCTCTTGGAGCGTTCTGTGACAGCGTTCTCTGAGATGAGCCATCCTGCTGACGACCGGCGAGCGTCTAGCTGCCCCGCTTGAATCATTTGCCGCACCCGCTGCATGCTGACACCGAGGACGTCTGCAGCTTCGTGAACACTGAGCACCTGCCGGGCATCCACTGTCAAGCCTCCTCGCCCTCTAAGTCTTAACCTTACGCAAGACTTCTGTGACTCTCTTTGTCTTAGAACTCTTGCGCATGAGAAATACTTCCCAAGCAACCACCTAGTTACGCGCATGGGAGCGATGCATCGTTGTGGCGCCAGCTCGCCTGCGCCCCGAACCTTCGCGACGGATCCACCGCTCGCCGCGCGCGGTTGCAATTAACCGCGTCTGACCTGGCCAGATACCAGGAATTGGGGAGTGGAGCTAAGGAGACTCGAACTCCTGACCCCCTGCTTGCAAA
>JAOPYP010000060.1 GCA_025964635.1 Actinomycetes bacterium
GCCAAAGTGGTGCAGCGCCTCGGCCTCCTCTTTCTGTCGCTCCACCGACGCGAGCACGGTCTGCAGCTCGGCCTGCTGACCCTGGAGCTCAGCGTTCTGCTGCTCCACCTCGTCCCGGGCCGCCTCCAGTTCCTGTGCCATGGCGTTGAACCCCACGGCCAGCTCGCCAAGCTCACCGGTGCCGCGCTCGGGTACCCGGGCGGACAGGTCTCCCCCGCGCAGCCGGCCCACGGCCTCGGCGAGCCGCTTCACCGGGCGTACCACCATCCGGTGCAGGCCGATCGCCCACCCCGTGAGCAGGAGTACCGCGGCGACCAGGCCGGCCACGCCGAACCACAGCGCCAGCGCGGCGCTGTGCGCCGCCCCCGCGCGGCGCACAGCGCTCAGGGCCTGCTGCTGGCGGTCCAGCGCCGCGAACTGATCCCGGATCACCACCACCGGCTGCTTGGCCGCGTCGGTGGCAGCGAGGCGCCGGGCGCCGGGCAGGTCTACGCTGCTCATCTTGATGATCGCTGTGGTCCAGGTGCCGACGTAGGCCCCGACGGAGTTGCCGATCGACACCACCCGGCCGTGCAGGCCGGGGTTCCCGGCGGTAAGCCGGTCGAGCTGCCGGGCCTGCCGGGGATATGCGGCCAGGGCGGCCAGATAGGGCCGGAGCCCAGCCGGCTGGCCGGACATCAAGTAGATCCGCAGCCCCGTGGACATGTTCAGCAGGGATTCCTCGAGCGCGCTCGACGTGGCCAGGACGTTCACCGCCTGGTTATCCTGGCGTTCCTCGGCCCGCAGGCTCTGGAAGGCCAGGAACAGGACCGCGAACTCGCCGAGCACCACCACGGTGACCAGGATGCTGGCCAGCACGGTCCGCTGGGTCAGGCCGCGCCTCACGCCGCCACCTTCCGGTACAGGTGCGGTCCCGCCGCGGCGAAGCCGAACTGGTCTGGGGCCAGCAACTGCTCGCACGCGCCCAGCAAGAGCACGCCCCCGGGTCGCAGCGCGGCGGCGAGCTTGGCGTACAACGCCTCCTGGGCGGGCGGCTCGAAGTAGATGGCCACGTTCCGGCACAGCACGAGGTCGAAGGTTCCCGGCGGCGATGGCTCGCGCAGCAGGTCGCGGCGCTCCCAGTGCAGCACCGGGGTGGCCTCGCGGCGTACCGCCTCGCTGACCACGGCGCCCTGCCGGGCCAGCTCGACCCGCCCGCCGGACAGGTCCGAGCCGATCAGGCGGCTGCCTTCCAGCGCGCCGAGCCGCCGGAGCATGAGCACCACGCTGTAGAGCTCCGAACCATCCGAGCAGCCCGCCGACCAGACGCTCAGCCCGCTGCGGGTCCGCAGCAGGGCGGGCAGCACCCGCTCGCCCAGCAGCTCAAACTGTTCCGGGTCACGGAACAGCCCGGTGACGGGGACCAGGATGCTGCGCCGCAGCGTGGCCCGGACGGCCGGATCGCGCCGGCACAGCCGGGCCAGGCCCGCCACACTGGCCGTCTCATGCCGGGCCAGCGCGCGGGCCACGCAGGCCGACACGTGGGCCTGCCGGTAGGACTCCAGGGCGATCCCCGACGCCTGCGCCAGGCGGGCCAGATCGGCCTGGCCTGGCAGGTCTGCCCCCGGTGCGGTCATCTGACCTCGTCTCAGACCAGGCGGAATCCGATTACTCACAGCATTATACATTTACTCACCGTAGTCACGTCGGCCGCGGGCTGCCCAGCGAGGCCACCATGGCCGACCCCGTTGCACGTTCACCACGCGGAACTGAAAGGCTGGTGCCGACCCGCGAGGAGGACTCATGACGAGCAGAGCGACGGCCACCGCGGCCGGCACCATCGAGATCGGCGGCGACCTCACGGTTAACCGGATGGGCTACGGCGCGATGCGGATCACGGGCCCCGGGATCTGGGGCGATCCGCCAGACCGGGAACAGGCCAAGGCGGCCCTGCGCCGGGCGCTCGAACTGGACGTCAACTTCATCGACACGGCTGATTCCTACGGCCCGGAGGTCAGCGAGACCCTGATCGCCGAGACCCTGTACCCGTACCCCGACGACCTGGTCATCGCGACCAAGGGCGGCCTGGTCCGGCCCGGCCCGGGCCGCTGGGACCCAGATGGCCGGCCGGAGCACCTCCGCGAGGCGTGCGAGGGCAGCCTGCGGCGGCTCAGGCTGGACCAGATCCCGGTCTACCAGTTGCACCGGGTCGACCCCAAGGTTCCCCTGGCCGACTCCATCGGAACCCTGGCCGAACTGAAGGCCGAGGGCAAGATCCGGCACGTGGGGGTGTCGAACTTCTCGCCCGAGCAGGTCGAGGAGGCGCAGCGGATCGTTCCCGTGGTGTCGGTGCAGAACCGCTACAACGTGAACGACCGCTCGTCCGAGCCGGTCCTCGACCTGTGCACACAGGAAGCTCTCGCGTTCCTGCCGTGGGCGCCGATCCAGGACACCGACCGGCTCGTGCCGGTGCTCAGCGCCGCGAAGCGGCTGGGCGTCAGTGAGCGGCAGATCGCACTGGCCTGGCTGCTGGCCCACTCCGCGCAGATCCTGCCGATCCCGGGGTCCGGCTCGCCCCAGCACGTGGAGGAGAACATCGCGGCCGCGAGCCTGGAGCTCACCGCGGAGGAGTACAACTCGATCACCGACACCATCGAAGTGGGCTGACCCGCCGGAAGCCTGCCCGCTAGACCGGGACGGCGGGCTGGGCGGGTTCCCCGGCCTGGTGCCGGTGCAGTGCGCGGGCGGCCGCCGCCAGGAGCAGCAGCGCGGCGATGCCGAGCACGGTGCTGCCGATCAGGCCGATGGCGAACGAGAAGCCCAGGCTCAGGGCGTGCGTGAAGCCGACCCAGACGTAGGTCAGCAGTGCGCCGGCGGCCAGCGCGAGCCGGTGCGCGGCGCCCCAGCCGCGCCTGCGCGACCAGCGGACGCACAGCGCCACCGCGACGCCGGCCAGCACGAACCAGGCGGCAACCCCGATCCAGGGCGACAGGAGCGCCTGGCCGGCCCAATACAGGCTGCACAGCCCGAAGGACGCGCAGCCGACCGCCCGCGGGCGGGGAGCGGCGGTGCCGACCTGGGGTGACGGATTGCGGCCGACCACGAAAGCCAGCACGACCAGCCCCGCGATGGCCACGGCTGCCCCGGCGAACTGCACCCGCGACGCCATGAAGTGCTCGGTGCCGTGCTGGCTGGCGGCCAGGAACACCGACCCCGCCACGAAGACGACGGCGGTGACCGTGAGTCCCGGCCAGCCCAGCCACGGGCGTGCGGGGTCGCGGTCGAAGGACTCGATGAGCGCGATCGGCACGCAGATGCTCCACACCGTGTGCATCGAGAGCACGCTCTGCAGCAGGGCCACGCTCGTGCCGAGCCATCCGAGATGCGTCCCGGCGTAGACGGCGCCCATGTCGATGCCGCCGTAGTGCGGGTTCCACAGCATCTGGTCGACGGGGCCCTCCTCGATCAGGGCGTAGGCGGCGCCGAGCAGCACCATCGCCGGCCAGCCCCGCCCGGTACGCCGGGCGGTCTCCCTGACCAGCAGCGCCCCGCCCCCGTACAGCGGCGCGAGGTACGGCAGCGCCGGCAGCGCAGTGACCGGCTGATTGCCCAGCAGGTACTCGCCGACGAGGGGCGCCAGCAGGAACAGGGCGAACGCGAGCCGCAGGCGGTGCCGCGGGGCAGGATGTCCGGTCACCTCACCGACGGTGCCAGTGCGGGCTGGCGCCGGCATCTGCCGACCGGCCAGGAACGCTGGCCACCCGGCCAGACCTCGGTCAGCCCGTGTCCGCGTCGTGGGCCAGCAGCGCCAGCTGGATACGGTTGTCCAGGTCCAGCTTGGCCAGGGCGCTGGACAGGTGGGCCTTCACCGTGCCCGTGGACAGGTGGAGCCGGGCACCGATCTCGCCGTTCGACAGCCCCTCGGCCACCGCCGCGGCGATCTCGCGCTCCCGGTCAGTGAGCAACGCCAGCCGCCGGCCCGCCTGCTCGACGCGGGCGCCGGCTCCGGTCAGGGCATGGTCGATCAGCGTGCGCGCCGCCGACGGCGACAGCACCGGCTCCCCCTGGGCGGCGCGGCGCACCGCATCGACGATCTCCTCGGGCTCGGTGTGCTTCAGCAGGTAGCCCGCGGCGCCCGCGCGCACCGCCGCCAGGACCAGGCGGTCCGTGTCGAAGGTGGTGAGCACGATCACGCGGGGTCCCGGATGCGTGCCGGCCAGTGCCCGTGTCGCGGCGATGCCGTCCATGACCGGCATCCGGATATCCATCAGCACGACGTCGGGAGCGTGGCGCCGGACGGCGTCGGCGACACCGGCCCCGTCCCCGACCTCGCCGACCACCTCCATGCCCTCGGCCCCGCGCAGCATCATCGTCAGCCCCACCCGGACCAGGGGATCATCGTCGGCCAGCAGCACGCGGATCACGGCCGTCACCTCGCCATCCACGGCAGCCGGGCCCGCAGCGTGAAGACCCCGCACCCGCGGCCGTACTCCAGCGCCCCGCCGTCCAGCTCCACGCGCTCGGCCAGCCCGACCAGGCCCGCGCCCGCCCCGGGAACCCGCGGTGCGCTCTCCTGGTCCGGCGCCGGGTTAGCGACCTCGACGGTCAGGGCCGAGCCAGGTGTGCCGGCCAGCCGGACCGCCACCCGGGTTCCGGGAGCGTGCTTGCGGGCATTGGTCAGGCCCTCCTGGACCACGCGGTACGCCGTGCGCTGGAGCTGCGGACGCAGCGCGTCCGCGGCTGGCCCATCGAGCCCGTCGTGGAAATCGACGGGCTGCCCGGCCGCCCGCGCTTCCTCGACCAGCCGCCGCACCTCGGCCATGCGCGGCTGCGGCGGGGCGGTGCCGGTACCGTCGGCGCGCAGGACCCGAAGCACGTCGTGCAGTTCCTCCAGGGCCTGGTGGGCGTTGTCGCGGATGATCCCCGCGCTCTCGGCGACCTCCGCGGTGCTGAGGCCGGGCCCGGAGCCGGCGTCACGCTGCCTGCTCCGGTACACCAGCGCGCCCGCGTGCACGGACAGCAGCGAGATGCGGTGCGCCAGCACGTCGTGCATCTCGCGGGCGATGGCCTCCCGCTCCGCGCGCCGTGTGTCCGCCAGCCGCCGGGAGTGATCGGCGCGTTCCCGCTCGGCGTCCCGCCGCAACGCGAGCACCCACAGCCGCCGGGCCCGCAGCGCGCTGCCGCAGGCGAAGAACACCAGGTAATACGCGAGCGAGACGGCCACCCCGATCCAGCCGTCCCGCCGCGGGCCCGCCAGGAACAGGAAGGACGAGCCCGCCGCCGCCATGTACAGGCCCAGCACCGGCAGCGACCAGCGCCACGGAACCCGCTGCGCCAGCCCGATCGTGATCGCGATTCCCGCAGCGGAGGCGCTGGTGGACAACGCCTGCGCCGGGACGGCCAGCAGCGCGACGGCCAGCGGGAAACGCCGCCGCCACCACAGGGACAGGCAGGCCAGCGCACCAAGCGCCAGATCCAGCGCCTGCATGCGGGGCGACACCGGAACGGCGTTCCAGGCGAGACCGGCCACCACCAGGCCGAGCAGGACCGCGCCGCCGAAAACCGGGACGTCGATAACCCAGTCCAGCGGCGTGCGCCGGGACCGGGTGACATCGCCGTCGGCGAATTCCGCCGGCAGTAACCAGCGGAGCGCGAAACCGTTGCCGTCTCCCACCCTCCAAGGCTAAGGCGGGTGCCCCTCATCCGCCCTGATCGGCCTGAGCGCGTTCGGCCGGACCGGCATGACCAGGACCGAGGAGAGGGTAGGCGCCTGCGGCGGTGCGGCCATTGACCCCGGCTCGGCGATCAGCAGCGCTTCGGCCCAGGGTCCCCGCAGCGCCCGGGTCGACCAGGGCGGACACCACCAGCGGGGCATCCAGCGGCGCGGGCAATGTGCCCCGTCCACGGGCCGTGTCCGCTTGACCGGAGGGCGCGGGTGTGGTGAGGTTTTCCCGTCCATCGACGGCAGGGCAGGAAGCCGGTGTGAATCCGGCGCGGTCCCGCCACTGTCACCGGGGAGTGACCCGCAAGGATGCCACTGCCGCGCAGCGGTGGGAAGGCTGAGGGAAGCACCGATCCGGGAGCCAGGAAACTGCGGCCGCCGATCCTTCGTCCCGGGGCGTGGTTACCCCGAGGAAGGCTCTGCCTGAGATGCGCTGCCCGATGATGCCCTCATCCGGTCCTCCTGGCCTGCGGCTGCCCCGCCCCGTACCTCCGGCGCGACTCCCGCTCGGCTGATGCCGTCACGGTCCGGGCCCGGTCCCGGCATCGTGCTCATCTCCGCCTCCGACACCGACCTGCTGGCTGCCCAGGCCTCACACGCCGCCCAGGCCAGCGAGTCAGCGCAACCGGGCGGCGGCCCCTGGCGGCTGGCCAACCCGGTGCGCACCGGGGTGGACGACCTGCCCGCGCTGCTGGACGGCGCGTTCTGCGTCGTGCTGCGCCTGCTCGGCGGGCGCCGCAGCTGGCCGGA
>JAOPYP010000066.1 GCA_025964635.1 Actinomycetes bacterium
CGATGTCGGCCGGGGTCAGCCCGGCGTCGGTGATCGCGGCCATGCTGGCGGCCAGCACCATCTGCAGCACGGACTGGTCGCTGCCGCGCAGGTAGTCGGTCTCCCCGATCCCGGCGATCGCCATCCGTCCGGGGATAGGGCTCGCCTCGGGCGCTGCCTGGGTCATCATCACCCTCATCTTCTCAGCCCTGGCCGGACAGGCCAGGGCACGCTGACGCTGCTAGCTTGCCCGGCCGGCCGCCCTGAGTCAACGTCGACGTTGACGGACGTCGAGCGTGGCTGCTATCAATGAAGCCTGAACCGCAGAGCCCGATGGAGTGTGCGGATGAGGATGCGATGACGCGCCCGGCGATCTACGTCGAAGGTGCGGCGCTGGAGATCAGCTTCGCGGACGGCCGCCGCAACCTGCAGGAGCTCATCTTCGACACGGTCCGGGCGGCCGTGGACGACTCGGGCCAGCCGATGCACGAGATCGACTCGGTGGTGCTGGCCGCACACGACCTGGTGGACGGCCGGTCGCTGTCCAGCATGGTCACCTCACCCGCGGCCGGCGCCTACCTCCGCGACGAGATCCGCTACGGCGACGACGGCGCCGGCGCCCTCGCGGCCGCCGTCACCCGGCTCGAGGCCGGTCACGCCCGCCGGTCCATCGTCGCGGCCTGGGGCCGGTCCAGCGAGCACAGCCCGGACCAGTTCTCCCGGTCACTGTTCGAGCCGTTCCGGTCCCGCCCGCTGGGCCTGGATGAGTTCGTGCTGTCGGCGATGCGGGCCCAGCTGTGCCTGTCCGCCGGCGATGGCGCAGGACCGGCCCGCGAGCGGGCCTCGTTGCGGAGAATTGACAGCGCCCGCGCCAATCCCCGCGCGCTTCGCGGCGGCGGCTTCCGGTCGGCCCCGCATTTCCCGCTGGACGACGCCGATCTCCCGCTGTGGGCCGACGTGACCGCGGCCGTGGTCCTGTCTACCGAGCCGAGCCCGATCCGGGTGGCCGGGGTCGGCCAGTCGTCGGAGCCGTACAACTTCGGCGACCGGGACCTGCGCACGATCACCAGCCTGAAGACGGCCGCCGGGCGCGCCGCGGCGGACGCTGGCTTCGGCGCGGACACCGCGGACGTGGCCGAGGTGGACGGCCTGACCCTGATCGACGAGGCGCTCGGGCTGGAGGCCATCGGGTTCGCGGCCCCCGGCACGGGCCTGCGGACGCTGGCCGGCGACGGCCGTGCCAATCCGTCCGGCGGGGGCGCCAGCGGCTACTCCCCGCCCAGCATGGGCCTGGTCCGGGTGGTCGAGAGCGTGCTGCAGCTGCGTGGCACCGCGGGTTCCGTTCAGCAACGGTCCGTCCGGCGGGCCGTGGCGACCGGCGGCTCCGTGGTCGCGGGGCAGACCCAGACCGTCGTATTGCTGGAGGCAGTGTGAGCGAGCCGGTCGCCGTCCTCGGTGTGGGCCAGACCACGTACAAGCGGCGTCATCCCGAGTCCAGCGCGGCCGACCTGATCTGGGCGGCGGCCGAGGAGGCGCTGGCCGACGCCGGGCTGGGCATCGACGCGGTGGATGTGATCATCGCCGGGGTGGCGCCGGACGCGCTGGCCGGGGAGAACTGCGTCGAGAAGACCGCCATTTTCGGCACCGGCAAGCCGTTCCTGCGGGTCAACACGGGCGGCGTGACCGGGTCGTCCACCGCGTTCGCGGGCGCGTCCTACGTGGCGTCCGGGCGGGCCCGGGCCGCGCTGGTCGTGTCGCTGGAGCGGATGGGGCAGGCCTCGACCTCGCAGCGGGTGTTCAACACCATCTTCGACCCGGTGTACGAGAAGGACTTCCCGCTGACCACGATCACCATGGCCGCGCTGCGCGCGTCCATGCTCATGCGGGTCTACGGCTACTCCGAGCGGGACTGGGCCGAGATCGCGGCCCGGAACTACCGGCACGCGCTGCGCAACCCCCTGGCCCACCTGCACCTGGAGGTCACGCCGGAGGACGTGCTCGACTCGCCGCTGCTGGCCTGGCCGATCCACCGGCTGGAGGCGTGCCCGATGTCCGAGGGCGCGTGCGCGCTGGTGCTCGGCGGCCGGGACCTGGCCGCGGGCCGGAACGCGGCGTGGATCCAGGGCATGGCGTCCACCTCCGACAGTTACGCGATGGGGGACCGGATCCGGCGTCCCGAGGGGTCGCTGGTCGACCTGCTGTCCCTGCAGCGGTCGGCGGTCCGGGCCTACGCGGACGCGGGGGTCAGCGACCCGCGCAAGGAGTTCGGCGTGGTCGAGCTGTACTCCCCGTTCTCCAGCGCGGAGGCGATGACCTACCCGGCACTCGGCTTCTGCGCTCCGCTGGACGGGCCGCGGTTCATCCAGGAGCAGCAGGAGGACCCGTCGCTGCCGGTGTTCAACCCCTCCGGCGGGCCGCAGGCGGCCAACCCGGTCAGCGCCACGGCCATGGTCCGGATCGCCGAGTGCGCCCTGCAGGTCCGGGGGCTGGCCGGGGACCGGCAGGTGGCCGACGTCCGGCGGGCGGTCGCGACCGGTCAGGGCGGCGCGACACAGTTTTCGACCGTCTGCGTGCTGGGCACGCAGACTCCCTGATGGAAGGCTGGCGAGCATGACCGAGCTGGTTTCGATCCCCGGGCACTGGGACTTCGACTACACGTACTTCGCGGGCGAGGCGGCCAGCCGCTTCTTCGCGGAGCTGCGCAACACCCGGGTCATGGGGGCGACCTGCCCGGACTGCCGGCGGGTGCTGGTCCCGGCCCGCTCGTTCTGTGACGCGTGCTTCCAGCGGACCACCGACTGGGTCGAGGTCGGCCCGGAAGGCACCCTGGAGACGTTCACGATCATCACGGCGGCGTTCCCCGGGCTGCCCGAGCCGCCGATCGTGATGGCCTACGTGACCCTGGACGGCGCCGACACCGCGCTGGTCAACCTGGTGCTCGGGCTCGACCTCAGCGACATCGGCGCGGCGGCGGCCGGGCTGCAGCGCCAGCCGCGGGTCCGGGTGCAGTACGGGCCCGAGCCGCAGGGCCGGATCACCGACTTCGCGTTCGTGCTGGCGTGACGTGACCGGCGGGGGCGGGTCGCGGGAGCCGGGTGACGGGCCGCCGGAGGGCGGCAACTGGTCCCGGTGGGGGCCGGACGACGAGCGCGGCGCGCTGAACCTGATCGGCCCGGACGCGGTGCGGCGCGGGATGGCGGCCGTGCGGACCGGCGAGTCCGTGACCCTCGGCCTGCCGATGATCGCCGGGAAGGGCCCGCTGGCGGCGATGCGGCAGCCTATGCAGCACTTCATGGCGCGCGACGGCGGGGACTACGCGGCCGGGCTGCCCGAGCGGGGCGGGTTCGGCTTCGCCGACGACTCGATCCTGGTCGCCTGCCACGGCACCACGCACCTCGACGCGCTGGCCCACGTCTGGCGGGACGGGCAGATGTGGAACGGCTTCCCGGCCTCGTCGGTCACCAGCCGGGGCGCGGCCCGCTGCGGGATCGAGAACGCGGGCCCGGTGGTCACCCGGGGCCTGTTCCTCGACTTCGCCGCCTCCGGTCCCGGCCTGGCCCCGGGGGAGGCCATCGGTGCGGCGCGGCTGGCGGAGGCGGTGACGGCGGCCGGGCTGGCGCCCGAGCCC
>JAOPYP010000067.1 GCA_025964635.1 Actinomycetes bacterium
CTGAAGCATACGCCGAGTTCGGCCGTCTGCAGAGCAACAGAGAAGGCAGGCAGGACCTTGATGCTGGCGGGAGTGACGGCCTGCACGACCAGGCGGAACAGGAAGTACAGGCCAGCTCCGCCGCCCAAGGTGATCACCAGCGTGGCCGCTGCCCGCAGGTGACGATTTGTTACCGATGCCCACGGCCAATTCTCCCAGAGCATGGCGGCCACGATCACGACCACGATGGAGCTGATCCCGGGCAACGGCAGCGTCCTGCACCTGCCCTGCTCGACCGGTTCGTGAGCCTCTGCCGTGAGGAGGCGATCGGCGCGGTCTGCTGCGGCCGGTGAACTCCGGTGCGCCGGGCCGTCGCCTCATTTCTTGTGCTTCGGGCGGGGTTGATCGCCGGTGGGGTGGGGCGCTGTCCCCGTGTGGTGGTCCAGGAGGCGCGTCAGGATGCGGGTGAGCTGGTCGCGTTCGGGTTGGGTCAGGGGTGCGAGCAGGTCGTCCTGGATGGAGGCGAGTAGTTTGTCGAGCCGGCGGAGATGGCGGCGGCCCTGCTGGGTGATGGTGATGACGTTCCGGCGGCGGTCGGCGGGATCGGGTGCGCGTTCGACGTGGCCGCGGTCGGCGAGTTCGTTGATGACGGCGACCAGGTCGCTGCGGTAGATGCCGGTCCGGCGGCTCAGCGTGGCCTGGCTCGCCGGGCCGGACTCCTGCAGCGCCACCAGCACGGCGTAGTGCCATTTGCGGGCGTCTGCAGCGGCCAGCCCCTCGTTCACCAGCCGGTCGGCGTGCATCGCGGCATGCGCCAGCAGCCGGCTCGGCAGGCTCCGCAGCCGGGCGGGTGTGGCCCCGTCGTCCCTGCTGTCGTCCATGGGGCCGGTCGTGTCGGCGGTGGTGCTCATGGTGATGATCCTACCCGGTTGCGTTAGTCGCCCTAACGATATAAATTCGGTAGTGCCATAAACGTTAGTGTATTAAACGTTAGAGCGACTACCGGATCCATCGATCAAGGAGCAGCCATGACCGGCACCGCGTCCACCGCCGCCCCGACCCTCACCCCGCAGATCGTCGGCCAGGCCGAGAAGGCCCACAAGCCGCTCCTGGACCGCATCCTGGCCCGGACCGGTACCACCATGAACCAGTGGGTGGCGCTCAGGCTCACCGCGGTCAGCGGCGGCGCCGCCGGCCGCGACCAGCTCATCACCAGCATCACCGGCGCGTTGCAGACCGACGACGCGGCGGTGCTGACGGCCATCTCCGAGCTGACCACCGCCGGCCTACTGAAGGATCTGCCCGGTGAGGGGTCACGTCTGGGGTTCACCGGCGCCGGCCAGGCCCTCTACCAGCAGATCAACAGCGCTGTCGGCGAGGTCGTCGCCCGGGCCTACGCAGACATCCCGGCCGGCGACCTGGCTATCGCGGCCCGGGTGCTGACCCTCATCACCATCCGGCTCAACGCCGAGCAGGCCTGAGATGATGACCACGACCGCGGCCGAAGGCCTCGCCCGGCGGCTCCAGGAGCTGGCGGACCGTGCCGATCTCGCCGACCTGCTCGCCCGTCAGGGCCGGTGGCTGGACGAGCAGCGCTTCGACGACGCCGGCAGCATCTTCACCGAGGACGCCACCATCCGCACCCAAAGCGGGCAGTCCCAAGGACTGCAGGCCCTCACCGCCCAGGCACGCCGCATCCACGCCAGCTTCGCGGCGACGCAGCATGTCACCTCGGGCGTCCTCATCGACGTCGACGGGGACGGGGCCACGGTGCGGGCGAACCTGATCGCCACGTTCGTCCGCGATGCCGCCGCGCCCGAGCCCGCCGCCGCCGCTGGTGAACGCTATCGCTTCGAGGCGATCCGCACCCCCCGCGGCTGGCGGTTCTCCCGACTCGAGGTGACCCCGGTCTGGCGGTCCGGCGACATGCCCCGGCAGAACTGAAACTCCCGCATCCACGCGGCCAACCGCCGGCCCAGGCCGCTTACAGACTCTCCCGGCTGCCCGCGCCAGCGCCGGGCTCGGCACCGGCTGAAAGATCAACCATCCACCTATCACGAAGGACACCGGCATGCCCACCATCGACGTGCTCGACTCGACTATCCACTACGAGGAAACGGGGAGCGGAACAGCCCTGGTGCTGCTCCACGGCAACCCGGGCTCCTCGCACCTGTGGCGCAACGTGCTGCCCCGCCTGGGCCGCGGCCGGCTGCTCGCACCCGACCTTATCGGGATGGGCCGCTCCGGCAAGCCCGACATCTCCTACAGCTTCGCCGACCACGCCCGCTACCTCGACGCCTGGTTCGACACCCTCGACCTGGACCGCGTCGTCCTGATCGGCCACGACTGGGGCGGCGCGCTCGCCTTCGACTGGGCGGCCCGGCACTCTGGACGCGTACTCGGCATCGCGTTCCTGGAGAGCATCGTCAAGCCGATGGCCTGGGAGGACCTGTCCCCACAGGCACGCGAACGCTCCGAGATGGTCCGCGCCCCCGGCACCGGCGAACAGATGGTGCTCGAACAGAACCTCTTTCTCCGCACGGCGTTCGCCGGTGGCGTACTCACCCCGGTGAGCGACGAGGACCTGCAGGCATTTCTCGCGCCCTACCCGACCCGCGAGAGCCGGCGCCCCATCCTCGCCTGGGCACGCCAGATACCGCTCGGCGGCGAGCCGGCCGAACTGGTCGCCCGCATCGAGGCCTACGACGCGTGGCTCGAGACCAGCACGAGCGTACCCAAGCTGCTCATGACCTTCGAGGGCTCGCCCACACTGCTCATCGGCAAGGAGATGGCCGACTGGTGCGCGACCCATATCGCCTCGCTTGAATCCGTCTCCTGCGGCAAGGCCGGGCACCACGCCCCGGAGGACCGCCCGGAAGAGATCGCCGCCGCGGTCTCCGCCTGGGCGGACCGGCACGGGCTGCGCTAGAGAAGTCCGGCGAGGTAACTGAGGCAGGGTCGGCTGGCTGGCAGGCGGCCCTATCTCCGTCACGGGCCGGTGCGGGCGAGGACACGAAGCGCCCGAGCGCGGCCAGTTGCGAGCGAGGCTGGTACGCCCCAGCCGTAGCCAGCGACATCCTCTCCAGCAAACAGTCAGTCGTGCGAGGCCGGCGCGGTGTAAAAGGAGGCTGCCACTTGAGCGCCTCGGCTGGGCTCCCCATCCGGTCAGGAATCGAGAAGCGCCACGGTGTGGTCGGGCCTAGCCTTTCGACGGAGGGCCGGCATGACGCCGAGCCCCTACGCGTCACGAAGGGAAGCTCGCGAATGCCCGCGAAGAATGCCAAGGCCCAGTCCGGCGGCTTCAGCGCCGAAGAGCGTGCC